>NZ_BAABLI010000007.1:0-229303 GCF_039544265.1 Corallincola platygyrae
GTGTTTGTAGCATGGGCTCTCTACGGGCAGAGCCCCGAATTGCCGATCACCACCTCCATAGGAGGTGGTTTAGAGGTGACAATCAAAACGGCACCGATAGGTGCCGTTTTCGTTTAAACACGTCTGGAAGAAAATATGCCGCTACTAGGTATTCACCACACCGCTATCATCTGCAGCGATTACCAACGCTCAAAGCACTTTTACTGCGATATATTGGGAATGCGTGTCGTTGCCGAAAACTACCGCGCAGAAAGGGATTCATACAAGTTGGATCTGGCGCTGCCAGATGGTTCACAAATAGAATTGTTCTCTTTTCCTGGTGCCCCTGAGCGCCCCTCTTATCCAGAAGCGCAAGGACTGAGGCACCTGGCCTTTAAAGTGGCATGCATCGAAACGACAGTAGCGGAACTGAAGAAAAATCAGATTGAAGTTGAGCCGATCCGCGTCGACGCCTACACAGGAAAGCGCTTCACCTTCTTTAGCGACCCGGATCAGCTTCCTTTGGAGCTTTACGAAGTTTAACGAAAGCGGCTACAGAAGCTGCAGTGAAAAGCCCTGCCCCCAACAATAGCCAGAGCCAAATTGGTTGCTTAGATTTCAATGGTGGTTGCAGGCTTGCCAGCGCAAGGTACTTTTCCGCCCACAGGCTTTTCTCAGCCAGGATGATTCTCGCTTCGTGGCTATCCAAACGAGAGCTGAACTGCTGGGTAATTTCGGAAGAGCAGAAGTTCGGCACGACCGCTGCTCGGTATGCCTTAACCGCAGAACGGTATCGTTCTAATGCATCTGGCGCATCTGTCGTCACAGGCACATACCATAAGGAATAGTCGAGAGGATAATGGTTCAACAGATTCTGGCGATGTGTAAGCAACGGGGTATCGTCAGCAAGAGCCTGACAAGTGGCCAGTACCATTTTACTTTGATGTATGCTTTTCCATTCCGCTAATGCAGCCGCCAGCTGTTTACGATGTTCTGATTGTTGCTGGCTGAATTTAGCGTGCTCCGCCTTCATTGACTGAACACACGCCTTTGAGCTTACCGGGGGCTTAAATCCTCCGGCGCTAAGCTTGTCTGACAAAGTATCAATACGAAGCGTGACTCCTTCCGCTGACAACAACGCTAACACTTCCGCATTGGCGCTCATCCAGTTCTGTTCAGCCTGCATATTATCTCGGGCTTGAACCAGTGCTTGTTGATAGCGACGCTTACAGCCTGAAAGTGCGCCGGATTGCTCAAGCTTTTTATTGGCCTTGCCGCCTAAACGTGCTTTCGCTCGGCCTACATTGTCGACCGACCCATCCCAAAGACGAAAGTTCTGCTGATAAAGGGCTCGTGCCTGCTGGCAGATGCTTCGGCCCTCTCCCCTCTGACAATTCTCCAGATGGTACTCGCGGGCGGCGAGATTAACCGCAACACCGGCTTCAAGACATAGCTGATAGGCTGGACGACTCCAAGCGGCAATTGGCCGGCAATACTGCTTCAAGCGCTCATCGATTTCAGCATCAGAAACCGGGGCGCCCAGTCCGGGTAACACGCGCGGGGGCTCGGCAGGTTGTGCCCAAGCCAGCGAAGGCAAAAAAAGTGCGCAAAATGCTACAACTCTTAACTTCATTCCCGCACGTACCTCTTAACTAGTGCAGTTTCAGTGTCGGACGCAATGCCCGATTGATCTGCCCCACCAGTAACAACAACATGGTTTTGAACCAGCCATGAAGTGCAAACTGATGCATGCGATAAAGTGAAATATAAACAAATCGGGCAACACGACCCTCTACACGCATAGAACCGCGTGTCAGGTTACCCATCAAGCTACCCACTGTGGAGTACTTGCTTAGCGAAACCAAGGAGCCATGGTCTTTGTATTCGTAGTTTTTAAGCGGCTTGCCAGCCAACTGAGCCAGAAGGTTGCTATAAACATGTGACGCCATCTGGTGGGCGGCCTGAGCTCGCGGTGGTACCGGCTGTCCATTTTCCTGCATACAGCTGGCACAATCACCCAACGCGTAGATATTATCGTCTTTTGTCGTCTGCAGAGTCGGCTGCACCACCAATTGGTTGATGCGATTAGTCTCCAAGCCCCCTATCTCAGCCAGGAAATCAGGGGCCTTAATTCCGGCAGCCCATACCATCAGCTGTGCCGGCACGGTCTCACCGTCTTTAGTCACTAACCCCTCGGAGGTTGCTTCAGTCACCATGGTCGCTGTTTTAACGGTCACACCCAGATCTTGAAGCTCTTTGTGAGCAGCAGCACTGATACGTTCAGGAAGTGCAGGAAGAATACGAGGGCCAGCTTCAACCAAGGTCACATTCAATTTATCGCGCCCTGCGTCTTTCACACCATAATGCGCCGCTTCTTCCGCTGCCTTGTGCAGTTCAGCAGACAATTCAACACCAGTTGCACCACCGCCAACAATCGCGATATCCAGCGTCTCTTTCTTACCACCGCCAAGTTTCAGGAAGGCATTGAGCAGTTCACCGTGGAAACGGCGGGCTTGCTCTGGGGAATCCAGGAAGATGCAGTTATCACGAACACCTTTGGTATTGAAGTCATTTGACACGCTACCCAGAGAAACAACCAGATAGTCGTAGTCGATAGCCCGTTCTGGCTGGAGTTCTTCGCCTTTGTCGTCGAGCATAGGCGCCAGGATGATCTTCTTGTCATCCCTTTCGATACGACTCAGCGCACCCAGCTGAAAGTTAAAATGGTGATTTCTAGCATGTGCTCGATAGCTCAGAGCGTCGACACCATCATCTAATGAGCCTGCAGCCACTTCGTGTAACAACGGCTTCCAGATATGAGTACGTTTACGGTCAACCAGTGTGATTTCTGCCTTTCCACGCTTCCCAAGACGGCGTCCAAGTTTTGTCGCTAGTTCCAATCCACCAGCGCCGCCACCCACGACGACAATCTTACTCTTACTCATTTGAGACGCTCCTAAAAACAAAAGCGGGCCAAAAGGGCCCGCAAAATTATGCTAGCTGCGTCATAGTTTAAATTATTCGGTGCCTTCCTTAAACGCTTTAATTTTCTGCAGATGCGGAGACAATTTCTTAAATTTGTGGGTTTGCTCTTCGTCCCAAACCACATCGTAGTATGGGGACAGGGCCTCATGGCTCTTTTCATTATCCAGAACTTCGTCCTTTCTTGACAAGATCACCAGGGTGCGCCCCTTGTTCTTGTTACGGAATTCACTGACGCATTTGCCCGCAATATCCAGATACTCTTCAGGACGGTCAATTTTGCCTTCCATATTGTCTGCTGGATTTAAGTTAGGATTAACAATCACGGATTTGATACCAGCTAGGAACCCAATACGTTCTGACCAATAACCGCCTAGACCGACGCCACAGATAATAGGATTAGGATCTGAGGTCTCGCGAATATCCCTCATCACTTCTTTAAGTAAATGACTCATATCATGCTTGGGGTGCATGGTGCTGTAGGTGACAGCACGGACATCATCGTCAATGAACTGCAACTGCATGACCTTTTCGTGGTTACCAGGGCTGGTAGAGTCAAAGCCGTGTAAGTAAATAATCATTCTTTTTCCCTGTGCTTCGCCGCAATTTTCTCAATATAGTAGATAGAGTTACCGCCACAGATTCTCTACATCAAGAAGTTTAGTCAGAAAATTCCTGTTCAATGATCGCGGTCACCTGTTGCCATCGAGGAGAAGAGACTAAACGGGACCATGCGGGTGCTTCTGACTTTCTCATCGAGTTTAGCCTTGGTGAAAATTCAGGAGACAATTTTTCAACCGCTTCAAGCACTTCTATTGCTGCCGCACGCTGATTACACACCAGTAGCATGTCACAACCAGCCGCCAATGCCGCCTCGGTGCGAGCCTGATAATCCCCCAGCACAGACGCCCCCTCCATTGTCAGGTCATCGGAAAATATCACCCCGTCAAACCCTAACTCATTGCGCAGAACTGTCTGCAACCAATAAGGAGAAAAGCCCGCAGGCAATGCATCCAGATCCGGGTAAATAACATGGGCAGGCATAATAGCGTCGAGTTTGTTTTCAGTGATCAACCGTGAGAATACGGTCATATCGTAGTCTCGAATCATTGCACTCGGGCGCTCATCAACAGGCACTGCAACGTGACTGTCTGCAGCAACAGAGCCATGACCGGGGAAATGTTTACCCGTGGATTTCATGCCGGCCTGGTGCATACCGTCAATGAATGATGAAGCCAGGCTGGCAACTTGTGCAGGTTGCGCATGAAATGCTCGGTCACCAATCACTTCACTGATACCATTAAGATCCAGCACTGGTGCGAAACTAATATCAATATCAATGGCAAGCAGTTCAGAAGCCATCAACCAGCCGAAGTGCTCTGCCCACTGACAGGAAGTTGCCATCTGGCCCTGGCTGTTTTCAAAAATTCGGGCCATTGCTGGAAGATGGGTAAAGTCGTTTCTAAAGCGCTGTACCCTGCCACCTTCGTGATCAACAGCGATGATAAGTTCAGGCCTAACAGCACGAACATCCTGTACCAACGACTGAACTTGTTCCCGACTGCTGTAATTACGACTAAAAAGAATGGCGCCGCCGACAGCAGGATGAAGGATTAACTCACGCTCTTCTGCAGTCAGTGTTTCCCCTTCGAAATCTATCATTACCGGCCCCATGGGCATCGGCTCTCTCATTGCTTATTCCTCTCTATGCAGCGCGCTGAGATCATCAATCAGTTCTTTGAGTTTCTCATCCAGGTGTTGATGTTGTTTCTCTGTCATCATGGCAGAAATATCTGACATCACCTGGGCGTACACTGCTCTGTTCTTCTCAATTTGTGCTAAATACTCACCTTCGCGGATCTCGTCCAATCTCAGCAATATACGCTCCGCTTCCTTCTCAAACCGGGCCGCATCTTTTCTGTGGGACAATGTCAGTTCCAACTCATCAATCCATCTGTAACGATAGGCGATCCAAAGATCAAAACTACTGGTTCTGGATTGGCTCCAGGTTTCGATCCTGGCTTTTTGTTCATCTGTTAACTCGCCAATCCAGTCTGACAACCCCTCTTCCATATTTTCACGCCACTCTTGCTGACGCTCTTCAAGGGTTTTATCGTCATTCTCCTGTTTCACTTCGTCGAGCTCTTCACGCAAAATCGCAACCAGCTCTTTGGCTTGTTCATCACTGAGGCTTTGCCCAAGCTCTACCAACGCAGGAAACATAACTTCTATCAAGTGTTGCCAGTGAGACCTCGCTTTATCGATGATCTCGAGTACCTGCGCAGGCTCAATGGGTTGTTGCAACTGCTGACGCAACGATTCCAGATCTTTGGTGTATAGCGGCAGTTGCTGTTTGCGGTGCCAACTCAGTACTTGTGCAAGGGAGCGATCGACAAACGCATCCTGCTCACTATCAAGGGAGATGTAGTCGTCTAGCGTCCAAGGGATCAGCCAATCGAGATAGTTGTATACCATCTTGGTACTGCATCCTGACAAAGCAACAAGGGTGGCAATGACTATGCCCCATTGACGCCATCGAGTGACGAGTCTTGGCTTAAGCTTGCTTGATAGTTCCACTGGTTAACTGCTCCCCAAACTGAAAGGACTTTTCTATCTGTAACATCTGGTTGATACCGGATTGTGACAAAAGTTTCCTACAAGTTACGAGTTGATCGTACCAAGCGTTCAATCCTGTGACATTTGACCCTTTCGCTGATAACGCGTGCAGAGCTACGAGATGTAGAAGCCAATCGATACGAGAGACTGGCTCCTTACTTACAAGCTGCTTCATCTGGCCTAAAGCCTGCTCTTCTCCCCGCCACCATTTTTTATATTGATCACGCAACTGCTCAAATACTGAAAACTCGTCTGATGCCAAGAACGACTTAACTGCAAACGGGGCACCATGGAACATGGCAATCACAGATTTATCTGCGGGAATACGCTGCGAACTGAGCCAATCGGTGATATCTGCTTCGGTTGCAGCAACGGGGATGTGCTGACAGCGACTTAAAATAGTGGGCAAAAGCTGACTTGGTGCTTCAGAGGTCAGCATGAAATAGGTGCCAGGCATCGGCTCTTCTAACGTCTTTAACAACGCATTGGCCGCATTAACGTTCATCTTCTCGGCGAGTTCGATGAGAACCACTCTGTTGCCCGACTGATGGGCGGCTTGTGAAAGCTTATCTATCACCACTCTCACCAAATCCACAGTAATCGTGCCCTTGTCATTAGCCGAAACCGTCAGTCGGTCTGGGTGATGGCCAGCCATCCTCAAGGTACAGCTCTTACAATGACCGCAGGGTTCTATGAGGCCCTGCGAGTTCACTGGCGACTGACACAACAAAGTGTCAGCGAATTGCTCAACCAGCAGTTTTTTGCCGACACCTTTTACACCAGAAAACAACGAGGCATGGGGCACTCGGGAGCTAGCCAGCGCCTTCAGGAAGTTAACACGATGTGTTTTCAGCCAGGAACAGCTATTGATAGCTACTTCAGCCAAGGCGCAACCTCTTTGGCAAGCAGCTCTTCCAACTGGGATGTCACCTCTGCCAAGCTTCTGTTTGCATCGACTGTCTTGATTGTGCTGTCAGACTGCGCCAGTTCGAGGTAACGATCCCTGGTACGTTCAAAAAATCCAATCGCTTCCAGTTCGATCCGATCTAATTCACCGCGCCCTCGTGCCCGTGCTAAACCGGTCTCCGGATCGATATCCATGTAGATCGTCAGATCGGGGGTAAAGTCGTCTAGGACTGCGGTTTTTATTGCTTGAATTTGGTTGTCTGGAATACCTCTTCCACCGCCCTGATATGCGCGTGAAGAGAGGTCGTGTCGATCGCCTACCACCCATTGACCAGATTCAAGCGCTGGCTCTATTACTGTTTTTACCAGCTGAGCGCGACTCGCATACATCATCAAGAGTTCAGTTTCTGGCGCCACCGGTTCAGTAATTTCCGGCGACTTTACCAACTCGCGAATTTTTTCAGCCAGCGGCGTTCCTCCTGGCTCTCTGGTCGTCACAGGTGACTCGACGCCGTGCTTAGACAAATAATTGATGACGGTAGAAATAGCCGTGCTCTTCCCCGCGCCTTCCAGGCCCTCAATGACAATAAACTTACCGCGTTGTGCTTTTTGACTCATTCCTACTTACCCAGAATATATTTTCTGACTGCTTGGTTATGTTCTCTCAATGTCTTTGAGAAGTAATGGCGACCACCACCGCTGGCTACAAAATAGTAATACTCAGAGCTTTCAGGTTTTACGGCGGCCATCAACGATTCGATGCCTGGCATAGCGATAGGCGTTGGCGGCAAACCATGAATAACATAAGTGTTGTAGTCCGTTTTTTGGCGTAGGTGAACCCGCTTGATATCGCCTTGGTATGCGTCTCCTAACCCGTAAATCACTGTTGGGTCAGTTTGCAAACGCATCCCCTTTTTGAGGCGGTTATCAAAAACAGAGGAGATAAGGCCACGCTCATCATCAACGCCCGTCTCTTTTTCGATAATCGACGCCATAATCAGCACTTCGTAGGGCGTTTTAAGCTCGATATCCGGAGAACGTTGCTCCCATGCAAAGGTTAAATGCCCCTGCATTGCCCGGTAGGCGCGTTGAAGAAGTTCGAGGTCTGTGCTGCCATGGGTATAGAAATAGGTGTCGGGGAACAACCAGCCCTCGACAGAGCGATCAGATATTCCCAAAGCTTTCATTACAGCCTCGTCACTGAGGTCATCCAGCGTCCTTTTGAGCCCTGGCGCTTCGAGAAGTCGGTTACGCCAATCTCGATAACGCTCTCCCTCAACAAAGGTAAGCTGATATTGAAACTCTGACCCAGTCGATACCAGTGCCAATGCATCTTTCACTGAGGTACCCGGTTGGAGCTGGTAGGTTCCGGCTTTAATATGGACAAGATCGGGGTAAAGACGACCAATCAACCTGCTATGCCAACTATCCTTTATCCAGCCACTCTGCGACCAGTTCGCCAGCATGCCGCGATAATGGCTGCCTTGTGTAACTTCGTACATCGTTGGCGCTTCTAAAAACAGAGGTTGCTTTAAGAAGTTGTCTACTCGCGCGAGTAAAATAGCAACGGCAACCACGCCAGCCATCGACAGTGTGACGAAAACAAGCGCAGCTCTCTTCCAAACACTCATGACAACGCTTCCCCGATAACACCCTGCAATCTGCGGCTAACTACAAAATCTGACATTCGTTTTCCATTAAATAGCCTTACTGGCACCACTTGCATCAAACTGTTTGTCACCCATATCTCGTCAGACTTCTCCAGTACGTTGACCGGCTCTGCGACAACTTGGCAACTGATATCCATTTGTTCCAAATGTTCCATAACTCGGGCCCGCATAATCCCTGTGACGCCTGACTGGGTCAAATCAGGGGTGAAACACTGTGAGCCCACACGCCAAAACAGGTTTGCGACGTTAGTTTCAACCATGTTTCCTGCTGCATTACTGAACACGGCATCATCTGAGCCCAGCGTCTTCAGCTCCTGTTTAGCAACCACCTGCTCCAACCGACTGGTTGTTTTAAGCCCTGCCAGAAAAGGATTCACTGCCAGTGGCGTTTTAGCAATTGCTAAGGAAATGCCCTCTTGCTGCCAGCGCTCATAGTGCGTAGGGAGTTCAAAGCAACTAATCACGGCAATGGTGTCTCTACATCCACTGGGATCGTACCCCCGTCCGCCTTCACCTCGCGAAACAAGTACCTTAATACCACCAAAATTCTGACTGGTGGCGACTTCAACCATAGCCGCAGCGAGTGCCTCCAGGTCGATCCCTTCAATACCAAGCTTGGCTGCCGCTGTCTGCAGTCTTGTCAGGTGGTCTTGCAGGTATACAACCTTTCCTGCAACAACCAACGCGGTCGTGAAGATGCCGTCACCGTATTGGAAGCTGCGATCAGCACAACTTATTTGGGGAGATTCGCTTGAAGCGTGGAAGATTTGCAAGGTAACTCTGGATTTTCAATAACAAAAAAGCCTGACCCCATAAGGTATCAGGCTTTTGCGATGTGAAACAGCGTCTAACGCTTAGATTTTCTTGAGCAGGATAGAGCCGTTGGTGCCACCGAATCCGAATGAGTTACTCAATGCGTATTCCGCATCGGTTTCATTCATTTCATTGGCGCAGTAATCGAGATCACAACCTTCTTCCGGATTTTCCAGGTTGATGGTTGGTGGGATCTTACCTTCCTGCAGCACTTTGGCAGTAAAGATAGTTTCAATAGCGCCTGCCGCACCCAGCAGATGGCCAGTCATAGACTTGGTAGAACTAACCTTCAACTGATAAGCGTGATCACCAAACACAGACTTAACTGCGGCGCTTTCCGCTACGTCACCGGCTGGCGTAGACGTACCATGCGCGTTGATATAACCAACTTTGTTGTAGTCGATACCCGCATCATTCAGGGCATTGACCATCGCAGCCGCAGCACCACTGCCATCAGCAGGCGGTGAAGTCATATGGTAAGCGTCACCGCTCATACCAAAGCCAACCACTTCTGCATAAATCTTAGCACCGCGTGCAACGGCACTTTCGTACTCTTCGAGCACCATCATGCCGGCACCATCACCCAGAACAAAGCCATCACGGTCTTTATCCCAAGGGCGACTGGCTTTTTGCGGTTCGTCATTGCGAGTAGACAACGCTCTTGCTGCAGCGAAACCACCGAGACCCAGTGGCGTACAAGCAGCTTCAGCACCACCTGCCAGCATCGCATCTGCGTCACCGTAGGCGATCATACGCGCGGCATGGCCAATGTTGTGAACACCCGATGTACAGGCTGTAACGATAGAGATGTTTGGTCCTTTCAATCCATACTTAATGGAAAGATGACCCGCTACCATGTTGATGATGGTAGAAGGAACAAAGAAAGGAGATATTTTACGAGGGCCATTTGCCAGCAAGGCCTCATGGTTACTCTCAATCAACCCCAAACCACCAATGCCGGAACCAATGGCTGCACCAACACGAGGAGCATTTTCCTCGGTGATCTCCAGTCCAGCATCTTCCATTGCCTGGATACCCGCCGCGATACCGTATTGGATGAACAAGTCCATCTTACGAGCATCTTTTTTCGGCATATAGTCTTCAACGTTGAAGTTCTTTACCTGACCAGCAAAGCGAGTTGAAAAAGCCTCAACATCAAAACCTTCTACTGGCGCAATACCACTGGTACCTGCAAGCAATGCCTGCCAGGACTCATCAACGCTGTTGCCCACTGGTGAGAGCATACCCATACCAGTGATCACTACACGACGTTTAGACACGTTTCGCCTCCGTAAGGAGTTAACCCTAAAAACAATAAAGGCGGCTTACGCCGCCTTCAGAAAAACTTTTTGATTAGTCCTGGTGAGACAGGATGTAATCGATAGCTGATTGAACAGTAGTGATCTTTTCAGCTTCTTCATCAGGAATCTCAGTGTCGAATTCCTCTTCGAGCGCCATCACCAGCTCAACTGTGTCCAGAGAGTCTGCACCCAGATCATCTACGAAAGAAGCTTCGTTTTTAACTTCGTCTTCTTTAACGCCCAGCTGCTCAATGATGATTTTTTTGACGCGTTCTTCGATAGTGCTCATTTTCTATATTTTCCTTTATGAACAAAATAACGCTTTCGCGAATTTGCGCTTAGTGTAAGCGATAAGCCAAAAGATTCAAGCGATTGGCTCATCTCGTTCAAGTGGTCAAACCACGAGTTTAGCGTTATTAATAAAAATTGTGGAACTATTTGTTAGTTCTTTGTTTAAACCATGTACATGCCGCCATTCACGTGCAGCGTTTCGCCCGTGATATAGCCAGCCATGTCAGATGCCAAGAATAGAACCGCAGATGCGATCTCTTCCGGGCTGCCAAGACGTTCCATTGGTACCTGAGACAAAATAGCGCCGCGCTGACCTTCGTCAAGTGCTTGCGTCATATCTGTTTCAATAAATCCGGGTGCGATCGCATTCACAGTAATGCCACGGCTTGCCACTTCACGTGCCAGCGATTTAGTGAAACCAATCAAACCCGCTTTAGCGGCAGAGTAGTTAACCTGGCCAGCATTACCCATAGTACCCACAACGGAGCCAATGTTAATAATACGACCGCCACGTTTTTTCATCATGGCGCGGATAACGGCTTTGCTCAACCGGAACAATGAAGTCAGGTTGGTATCGATAACCGCTTCCCACTCTTCATCTTTCATACGCATGAAGAGATTGTCTTTGGTGATACCTGCGTTGTTGATCAGCAGATCCACACCGCCCTTCTCATCTTTAATTGCAGCAAAAAGCGCTTCAACAGAGGCCGCTTCTGTCACGTTAAGGACTTTGCCGCAGCCGTTATCGCCGAGGTATTCAGAAATTGCACCGGCACCGCCTTCACTGGTAGCAGTACCAATAACATAGGCTCCCTGCTCTACCAGCTTTAACGCGATAGACTTGCCGATTCCTCGGCTAGCGCCAGTAACTAATGCAACTTTACCTTCAAGGCTTAAGTTAAGTGACATCTTGTTCTGTTCCTTTGATTATTTAGTCAGGGCGTTTTCCAGACTCGCCAGATCATTAACAGCAACACAAGACGCGCTACGGTCAATTCGCTTGATCAGGCCAGACAAAACTTTACCCGGACCCATCTCTACAATTTCGGTGGCGCCTTCAGCGACAATGGCCTGAACAGATTCAGTCCAACGCACAGGCATATAAAGTTGACGAACCAACGCATCCTGAATAGCTTCAGCAGTGTCGGCTTTTGCCACATCAACATTATTGATAACAGGCGTATTAGGTGCCGAAACATCGATTGAGTTCAACACATCGGCCAGTTTCTCTGCCGCAGGCTTCATCAAAGCACAGTGGCTGGGTACGCTCACGGGCAATGGCAGTGCGCGCTTAGCGCCCGCTTCTTTACAAAGCTCGTTAGCGCGATTAACCGCAGCGGTAGCGCCCGCAATTACGACCTGACCCGGAGAGTTAAAGTTAACGGCAGATACCACTTCACCTTCGGCCGCCTTCTCACAAGCTGCCAGGATGTCTTCATCGCTCAAACCGATAATCGCAGACATTGCGCCTTCACCAGCAGGTACCGCCTGCTGCATGAATTGACCACGCTGCTCTACCAGTTTAACTGCGGCTTTAAAAGGCAGCACGCCAGCACATACCAGTGCAGAGTATTCACCCAGGCTGTGACCCGCCATTAAAGCAGGGGCTTCACCACCTTTTTCCAACCACAGGCGATACAACGCGACTGAGCTGGTTAACAGTGCAGGTTGAGTCTTATCTGTTTGATTCAGTTGGTCGGCTGGACCTTCAGAAACCAATGCCCAGAGATCATATCCCAGTACTTCTGACGCTTCAGCAAACGTGTTACGAACTGTGTCGTTGTTTGCTAAATCTGCCAACATGCCAACGGTCTGAGAACCTTGGCCTGGAAAGACAAACGCAACTTTACTCATTATCAGCTTACCTAAACTTAATATCGAACCAGTGCAGAGCCCCAGGCGAAACCACCGCCAAAGGCTTCCAGCAATAACAACTGACCGCGCTTGATTCTGCCATCGCGGATCGCCTCATCCAATGCCACAGGCACGGATGCTGCGGACGTATTGCCAGTATTGTGAAGATTGACCACGACCTGCTCCATCGGCATGCGAAGTTTCTTCGCCGTTGCCTGGATGATGCGAAGGTTAGCTTGATGTGGCACCAACCAGTCCAGTTCGGACTTATCTATATTGTTGGCTTGCAGGGTCTGTTCAACCACTTCACTCAACTTAGTGACAGCAACTTTGAACACTTCGTTACCCTTCATAAACAACCAGTCGTGGTCTTGCTGTCCAGGGCGCATATTGCGAATTTTAAGCAAATCGCCATAACGTCCATCAGCATTGATATGGGTAGACAGAATGCCAGGCTCTTCGCTGGCACTCAGAACAGCGGCCCCTGCACCATCACCGAATAGAATAATAGTGCCACGGTCCTCTGGGTCTGCCAGGCGGCTGAGGACGTCAGCGCCGACAACCAAAATGTTTTTTGCCTGACCAGAGCGAATAAACTGGTCAGCAACACTCAACACGTAACTAAATCCAGCACATGCTGCGGCCACATCAAAGGCCGGCATTGGTGGTGCATCAAGCAGGCGCTGTATCTCACAGGCTGCCGAAGGGAACGCGTGTTCAGCGCTTGTCGTCGCACAGATGATCATATCGAGCTGGTCTGGTGTCATTCCAGCAGCATCGAGTGCGTTGCGAGCGGCTTCAGCGCCCATGGTGGCAACGGTTTCATCAGGGCCAGCGATGCGACGTTCAATAATACCTGTGCGTTCTACGATCCACTGATGTGTGGTATCGACCATCTGTTCAAGATCGGCGTTGCTACGCACAAGTTCAGGCAAATGACTGCCTGTTCCAGAAATTTTGCTGTACGTCATATTAGCTATGTTTATCCAGCAGAGCGGCTTCGAGTTGATCTTTGATACGCTTAGGCACCTGACGTTCCATCTCAATGACGGCCTCGTCAATGGCGTGCCTGAACGCCTTAAGATCGGCGTTTCCGTGGCTCTTGACCACGATGCCGCGCAATCCTAACAGACTTGCGCCGTTGTACTGGTCGGGGTTCATTCCTTTCATCATTCGAGAAAGCGTAGGTAAAACAAAAGGTAGTATTAAACGCATCCAACCTTTTGGTTTAAATCGCTGCTTAAACTCTTTGATTATGAACTCGCTGACGCCTTCGCATGTCTTCAGGCAAACATTGCCAACGAAGCCGTCACAGACCACAACATCGACATTTCCAGTAAATATGTCTCGGCCTTCTATATAGCCGACAAAATGGATGTCGTCACATTCCTGCAGTAACTGCGCCGTCTGTTTGATTTGGTCATTGCCTTTGGTTTCCTCTTCTCCAATATTGAGAAGCGCAACCCGAGGACGTTCAATGCCTTCAACCTGTTGCACCAGCACGTGCCCCATCTGAGCAAACTGGAACAAGGTTTCGCTATCACAATTAATGTTGGCACCGAGGTCGAGCATATGGACTTTTTTGCCCACCTGCGTTGGCAAAGCAGCAACCAGAGCTGGCCGCTCAATACCGGGAAGCGTCTTCAATACGAACTTGGCCATCGACATCAGCGCACCGGTATTGCCCGCACTGACACAAGCGTCGGCGGCTCCATCAGAGACAGCATTTAGCGCTAGACGCATGGAAGATTCACGACGATGGCGGAGAGCGTATGAAGGCTTATCACGCATGTCCACGACATCAGGAGCATGAACGATCTGAATCCGATCTTCGAGATCACCCAGAGAAATCTGATTAAGCGCGTAGGAAAGTTTTTGTTCTTGACCGAACAGCTGGATATGTAGGTTTGGATGGGATTGCAGAGCCTGCACGGCGGCAGGCACTGTTATTGAGGGGCCATGGTCGCCCCCCATGGCATCTAACGCCAGGGTTAGATGAGACAAAGCAGACCTTCGACGTTAGCCGACGACTTTTTTGCCTTTGTAGTAACCGTCAGCAGTTACGTGGTGGCGACGATGAGTCTCACCAGTAGTCTGGTCAGTTGACAGGGTAGTAGTACCCAAGCCATCGTGAGAGCGACGCATGCCGCGCTTTGAACGAGTTTTACGGTTCTGTTGTACGGCCATTTTGCCCTACTCCTCAGTTATTCACGTTTTAACGAATTCAGTACAGCGAAGGGGTTTGGACGCTCATCAGCAGGCTCTATCTCACCGTACACCATCTGGTTTGAACCTTCAGGACAATCTTCCAAGTCATGCATCGGCACGATTGGAAGAGCCAGCATCAGCTCATCTTCTACCAAGGTATGCAGCTCAACTTCGCCATTTTCATCAAGTTCAACTGGCTCATAAGCATCAGGCAGTTCATCCACGTCTACCCTGCCGGTAATCGGACAGTATGTAGACTGAACTTCAAACTCCTGTTCAAAGGTTGTGTTACATCGCTGACAAGTCAACGTGAGGCGCGTGCTGATGGATAACTCCATAACAGCCAGGCCCTGAGCATCAATCCCACATTCCAACGCCACTGAAACAGGCGATGACAGGGGTGCCACCTCATTGAGACGGTTAAAACGCTCGTTGTCGATCTCACCCAGAAACGAGGAGCGCTTTTGCGCATTTCGTATCGGATCAAGATGGACAGGTAACTTCACCTTTCGCATAGGGCGCGAATAATAATGACCAAATACCGCGGAGTCAAAGGAAAAAGAGCTTTTCGACGTAATAATAATCCGTCATAGAATACCAATCCGAATAAAGATATGGTCAACCAGGAAGCCTGGGCAAGTTCAAGTCAAGGCGCAGTCATGCAGCAATGGTTGATCCCTTGCAAATGGTTGCAACGCAGAAGTGGACTTGCCCAGCTTTCCCCGCAGGGCGAGTTTTAAATCACTTTATGCTGCGTAAGCTGATTTCGACGTAGCACAACTATGCCTTCAATCACCTGCCTTGCCTAAAGTGATTTAAATTCCCGCTGGTAGATCAGATTCTTATTCGGATTGGTATAATGTTCTTTATTCCCTGACACTTATATATGAATTCTATGAGAACCCTTGTCTTAGGCTCTACCTCCCCATTTCGCAAAGCTATTCTCGAGAAGTTGGGCGTGCCTTTCAGCTGTGCAGCACCCGATATAGATGAGACCGAAAAAGCCGGCGAAACCGCGCCACAACTGGTTGAGCGGCTGGCAGAAGAAAAAGCAGCAGCCGTTGCGGCTGGTTTTGAAGATGCCTTAGTGATTGGCTCAGATCAGGTAGCCGTTATTGATGAAGAGATACTGGGTAAGCCGGGCAATCATGAAAAAGCCGTCGAACAGCTAACCAAAGCCAGTGGCAAAACAGTCACCTTTTATACCGGGTTAGCCGTCTATGACGCTGCATCAGGCGTCTGTCGTTCGATTGTAGAGCCATTTAAGGTGGTCTTTCGCGAACTCACTGCCGATGAAATTGAACACTACCTAAGAGTGGAAGAGCCCTATAACTGTGCGGGCAGCTTCAAGAGTGAAGCATTAGGCATTACATTGTTTGATGAGTTGTCGGGCAAAGATCCCAACACCCTGGTCGGCTTACCACTGATCTCGCTGACAGCGATGCTGAAAGAGTTCAACTACGATGTTCTGGCTATCGCCGCATCTCAGTAGCTCCTCTCTATCTTTTCAAATAAAAGAGCCGGTTTACGAGAAACCGGCTCTTTTATTTTCAGGTCGAACGATATGCCGCGGATACATGGATGTATAGGAGCGGCGAAGTTCTAATCACTCGCTACACAGGCAGATGAAAACGGCGATATAGGAAGTGCATGACCCATAACGGCCCTATCAGCAGAAACTGCACATCTTTAAAAAAAGAGGGTTTCTTCCCCTCAATCTCGTGACCAATAAACTGAAAGATCCAGGCAACAACAAAAATTATCAGTGCCGTGTAAGCGATGGGAAAACTAAACGCAGCCTCATACGCGACCACGACGCCAAACATCAATACCGTAATCAATGCCATGCCCAACGCCAGCGGGCCCGATAAGCGCCAATAGAAGAACATTACCGGCACCATGGCCAACGTAGCCCAATTCAGCCAGGGCATAGCCAAACGGTCCCAGGGGGTTGGGATCGCCCACAGCAGGGCCACGACAGTAAAATAAATGGTGGGAACCGCCATCCAGTGGATCAGCTTGTTTGTAGGGTTGGTATGACTGACGCCGTACTCGTTCAGCCACTGACGCAGGGATTTGTTCATAGCTTCATCCTCTATTTTTGTTGTTATTGTTTTGGCTCAGCATATCAGCAACGCTTGAGATTGCCACTAAACGGGCTCTAGGGTGTCACCAAACGAATGCTAGAAGCTCTGTAAAGGCCTCAATTTTTAATCGGGTAGCAGCTAAAAGAGCTGTTGTTAACAGGACAGATTTTACTGGACGTTCTCCCAGTTAGAACGTCTGTGAAAGATAGGTAGAAAATGAGTTTATGGGTGAAGGGTGTTAAAAGGTTATCAATCGATTTCAATCAGATTCACAGCTTTAATATGTGCATAGACAGACTGGCCTCTTTGCAGTTTTAGCGTTCTAACGGCGCGGCGTGACACTTTTGCCAGTAGGTTGGCGCCCTCCTCTGAGTTTTGACCACTGATGGCACCAACCGCCATCTGCACCAGCATTTCACCTGGCTGGATGGGGGTTATCTCTTTGATCACTGCCGGAAGGCAGTTTTGGATACTGGCAGATTGCAGTGGCGCAGTCGCCACAATCACTTCACTGGCGGGAACACGCAACTTCAAAGATTCACCACACCAACTTTTATCAATAGGCGCGTGCAACCAGTAATCGCAATCATCGGCGCCTTTAACCCTCAAGCGCATTAACTGATCGTTCTCTTCATAGTTACTCCCCCACGCATCCAACACCGCCCCCTGATAAGGGCTCTCAAGGTGCTGACTGACTTCTGCTGATGCCAATAGATCCTGGGGCGAACCCGCCGCGACCACCTCCCCTCTATCGATGATGACCACTCGTTCACAGGCCGCACATATCTCTTCGGTAGAGTGACTGACATAGAGCATTGGGATCTGCCATGCCTCCGAATAGCGCTTTAAAACAGGTAAAATAGCTCGCCTTGCCACCAGGTCCAGCGCTGACATTGGCTCGTCCAGTAGCATGAGTTTGGGTGTCTGCAATAACCCTCTGGCCAACGCAACGCGCTGCTGTTGCCCCCCAGAAAGCTCCCTGGGGTACTTATCCATCCAAGTGAGTATCCCAAGTTGCCCCATCAGCTCAAATGCCTGCTCCGCTGACATTTGGCCTCGTTTAATAACGTAACTAAGGTTTTTCTTCACCGTAAGATGGGGAAACAATCGACTGTCCTGAAACACATAGGCAATCTCGCGTTTCTCCGCCTGCATGGCGGTTTGGCCCTGTAACAGTGTCTGGCCATCCAGGTGCATCACACCTTTCGCATTTGGCTCCAAGCCTGCGATCAGCCTGAGCAACGTTGTTTTACCGGCACCCGAGCGTCCAACAATGCCTGTAATACCGGAAAGCTGGCTATTAAGGTGGTAAGCCGATCGCCAACCATTTCTTACCAAACAGGCATTAATACTTATCTGCATGGCAGCAACCTCTGCTGGCGTCGTTTCATTGAACCGTATACCAGCACCAATACAGCGACACTGAAACCCAACAGCAGCAAAGAAAGACGATGGGCAGAAGCAAAATCCAGCTGCTCGACATGGTCAAACAGAGCAATAGACAATACTCGGGTTTCACCCGCGATATTGCCGCCAATCATCAGCACCACACCGAATTCGCCGACAGTATGGGCAAAACCCAATACCGTAGCGATAACAAAGCTGGGTAAACAAAGCGGTACAACGATTCTAAAAAAACGCTCCATCGGCCCCATGCCCATAGTCGCACCGGCTTCTAAATACTGTTTACCCAAACTGGAAAATGCGGCCTGCAGTGGCTGAACTACAAAGGGAAGTGAATACAGAATTGAGGCAAATACCAATCCAGAAAAACTGAACGCCAAGGGGGAGCCAAAGATATCAAGCCAGCCAGCGCCTAATGCATGGTTCGGCGAAAACGCCCACAACAGATAAAACCCCAATACCGTAGGCGGCAGCACCAAGGGCAGTGCGACAATCGATTCAACCGTGCGAGCAAAGAAGCTATGGCGGGTTGCCAGCCACCACGCCAAAGGCGGACCTATCAGCAGTAATACCAAGGTGGTGACGCTTGCCAACCGCAGCGTCAACCAAACAGCCTGCCAGTCCGCCTCAGCCATTCGCACCCCTTGCCGCCAGCTCACTTGCGGCCAGTTCGTTTGCAGATAGCTCCTTTGCGGCTAAGCCCTTTACGGGAAACTCTTTTAAGGAGAGATCCATTGCAGGAAGGTAACCCATTTCGGTTAGCACTGGCCCTGATTGCTCAGCCAGGAATTGAACAAACTGCCGCACTTTGTCTAGGTTCTCACTGCGCTTGAGTATGACCCCTTTTTGCACAATGGGGCTGTACCACTCAAAGGGCAGTTTAATTGCATTGATAGGCTGATCTACCACCTGGGAGTACGCCACAAACCCCGCTTTCACATTACCTGTCGAGATAAACTGATACGCCTGGGACACACTGTTGCCAACGGCAGGCGCGGGGTCATTGGGCAAGGCAAAGCGCTGCACCACTTGCGACGCTGCCGCGCCATAGGGGGCTGTTTTGGGATTAGCCATAGAGAACTGGTCCTGCCAACGCTTGACTACATCGAGTGACACATCTCTGCACCCCGGACACCAAAACGCCAATACGCCGCGGGCATATACAAAGGGCTCACCAAGACTAAGACCCCGTTCATGTAGCTGTTGTGGTCTGTCTGCATCCGCCGCCAGATAAAGGTCAAATGGCGCGCCATGCACTATCTGTTGAAACAACACACCGGTTGAGGCCGCACTGATGTTGATGGCTACCCCCGTTTCTTGTCGATACTGCTCAGACAAACGCTTCAGTGGTTGATAAAAATTGGCGGCAACGGCGACATTAATAGCGCGCGGCTCCTTAGCGAACGCAGTTCCTGAAGCAGAAAACAGTGCAAGCACAGTTAAGAAAATTGCACAGCGCCGACACACAATGATTCCCAAAATTCGCTTTGTCATATACACCTCACTATCACCCGCACTATCACCTCTATTGTCACCACCGCTATGCAGCGCATGGCTAGACTAGCCATCAGCTAGCCACGCCCTGGCTAAGCAGGCATTAGCACCGGATTAGTCTTCAGGCCCAAAACATTCCGCAAAGGTGGCACACTCCTGACAACTGGGGGCCCGACAAACATAATCGCCACCCGATTCACATAGCTGTCGATAGAAGAACTTCTTCCAACGCATATCCTGAGTGTTTGCTGTCGCCAACGAGGGATAGTTGTGAAGCAGCAGCGCACGCAACTGATCGCGATGCTGTAAACCCAGCGCTCGCCATAAATGGTTCGAACTAAGGCAAGCAGTTGAGATGATCACCGCCATAACTTCCGCGCCGTAAGCTTTTTCATCAGCGTGCTTCATCATCAGGTCAACCAACTGATTACGCTCGTCCAGTCGGCTTAAATAAAGGCTGGCAAGTAGATCGGCTTTCGCTTTAATCGACGGCCATTCATCGCCTTGCCAGCGGCTGTCCAGCGACCTAAGACGCCCCTCTGCGAGCATTTTGATTACGTCACGATAGGCTGCATGCTCCATACCTAAACCGTACGGCAAGGCAGTTTTGCCTGTGAGTTGTGATTTCAAGATCTGGTTGATAAAGGCTCGATTCTGCTCGCTCCAACCGCAATCGGCTGGACGAGAGCGCCGCAGTCGTTGACGCAGCCAACCAGGGCGATTAACAGTCCTATCAGTCAGCTCAAATGTACTCGCTAAACTCATGCTCATAACGATTCCCTCCGCGATACTCGGGACACGCATGACATGGCGATCACTTTACGTTCATCGGGCAACCCGGTAAGGCTGCCAGGTGGATTCAAAGCCAAGCCATCCTGATTCACAATCGCCGTTTCAACCGGGCAGATGCTGGCACATTGGGGGTCAGCGAAACTGCCCACACACTCAGTGCATCGGTGCGCTGATATCGTATATTGGCCACTGACATTGGTAATAGCGTTCTTGGGACAAACCAATTTGCAGGCGTTACAGCCAATACATGCAGAAGTAATGCTAAAAGCCATTAGATCACCTCCCCTATCTTGTCGTCAGCGTAATCAGCGCTGTTGGCCAAGGATGCAACCCATTTGGCTTGAACCCCTTGCAACGCGTCTTTGATAGTCATTCCGGTAAAGTCTGTCGAGGGGGCAACACCTTCTGCTTCCAATGCCTGCCAAGGACCGATGCCGAGACGTGAACACAGCAACATATCCACCCCTTTTAGCGCTGCGATAGCATCTGCTACTGGCGACGACTCATCATCGGTGCAGGTATCCTCGCCACTGCAATACTGGCTGACTTCGCGATCAGGCATGTCAGAAATGCCTTGCTCCGTGAGCTGATAAAGATGGAATCGTGTGGCATGGCCAAAATGCTGGTCAATAAACTGACCATGTCGACTGGCCACAGCCACTACCAAACGACGCTCAGGATCTCGCTCACTCTCAAGTCCACTGCTACGCCCATGACCAAGGTCAGCAGCAGGCTCCGCGTCTTGATCTATGTCCGAGCAATCCTGGCCCAGTCGGCCTACCGCATCGGCTCGGCATTGCTGGCAATGACTCATCTGAGCCATCGATACACCGGCCTCTTCTCTGGCTTTGGCTAACTCTTCTTCGGTTGGGCTGCGTTGGCCCATCAAGCCGAAGTATGTGCCATGTTCAGCTTCAGCGATCAAAGGCATTACATTGTGCAGCGCCGCTCCAAGGCGTTTTACTTCCGATGCCACAGCCGCCACATGATGGTCATTAATGCCAGGGATAAGTACGGTATTGATCTTTACCAACATGCCCTGCTCTGCTGCGGCTTTTAAACCGGCCAGTTGACGGTCAATCAGGGTTTGGGCACCCTGTCGGCCGCGTAAACGGCGATGATCAAAATAGATCCAGGGATAGATCTGCGCACCGATATCGGCATCAATACAGTTGATAGTAATGGTGAGGTGTTCAACCCCAACCTCGCGCAATGCTTTGGCATGGTCAACGAGATTGAGGCCGTTAGTGGACACACAAAGATGAATATCATCTTCCAGTTTTGCTACCGCCTTAAGCGTTGCCAATGTGGATGCTGGATTCGCTAACGGATCCCCCGGCCCGGCAATACCCACGACCTTAGTTTCTGGTATGCGCGCTTTTACCTTGCGATAGCGTTCAGCCGCTTGCGCTGGCGCAAGTAGCTTGGAAACAACACCCGGACGAGACTCGTTGCTGCAGTCAAACTTTCGATTACAGTAGTTGCATTGAATATTACAGGCGGGCGCGACCGGCAGGTGAATACGCGCATATTGATGAGCCTGTTTCGAATAGCAGGGGTGAGTTGCCATTTTGGGGTTTAACTCAACTACCGAATCGTTCGTGGAACATGATCCACCCATCTCACACCTCCCGGTTTCACTGGCCAGTGCGTGAGAAGAAAAACACGGTGCACTGGCGGATACCTATTGAATTCAAAACTTTACCTATCTGGTTCTAATACTTAACTGCAATCTCCTAGCCAGATTTATCTCATTTAAATTCAATGGGTTACAAAGAGAAGGTTGTGTAGATACCTGACAATGAACATCATTGTCAGGTATCCGACACAGGTCACATTTATTTAGGTTACAACTGCCTCATACGAATATTCATGGTTTGAATCCGATACGCGATCTGACGGGGTGTCATATCAAGCAACCTGGCGGCTTTTGCCTGTACCCACCCTGCCTGCTCCAACGCGGCCACCACTCGCTCACGCTCATCCATATCAGGATCCTGCAACGCTGTTTTCGCAGTGGTCGTGGGCGATCTGAGCACTTCAGTGCCACCCAGATCTCCCAACATAATCAGATCTTTATCGATAATACCGTCTTCACTCATGATCGAGGCACGCTCCAACATGTTCTCAAGCTCACGCACGTTGCCGGGCCAGTCGTAGTTCATCATGTTCCGGATCGCACCATCAGTAATGGAGAGAGGACGGGCCTGCTGTTTGCTGAGTTTCTCCAGAAGAAACGTGACCAGCTCGGGCAGATCCTCAATCCGTTCTCGCATCGGAGGTGGATAAATAGGCATGACGTTGAGACGGTAATAGAGGTCTTCACGGAACCGCTCTGCTCTCACCTCCTCTTCAAGGTTACGGTTGGTTGCAGCGACAATCCGTACATCGACATTCAATGTCTGCGAACCGCCAACCCGCTCAAATTCCCCTTCCTGCAACACCCGGAGTAACTTGGCCTGGAACGCCGCTGAGATCTCTCCCACCTCATCCAGGAACAGGGTTCCGCCGTCCGCCTGCTCAAAACGGCCTTTGCGCTGTTTAATCGCACCGGTAAAGGCGCCTTTTTCATGGCCAAACAGTTCAGATTCAAGCAGGTTATCCGGCAATGCCGCGCAGTTGAGTTTTACAAACGGCCCGTTTGCCCTTGGACTGTTGTAGTGGATGGCGTTGGCGATCAGCTCTTTACCTGTACCTGACTCCCCTCGAACCAACACAGTGCTATCCCACTTGGACACTAGCCGTACCTGCTCAAAGATCTTCCGCATCACACGGGTATGGCCGACCATATTGTCGAAGCTATAGTTGCCGCGAACTTTCCGGCGTAACCGGTCACGCTCAGCCACTAGGGTGTCTTTCTGTTCCTCTACATTTCGCGCAAGCAGAACACTCTTAGCAATGAGGGTTGCCACCATTTCAATCAGGCGGGTGAAATGCTCCAACAGTTCAGTATTAGGAAACTCAGGTTGTGCTGCTAAAACACCGATAACCGCACCGTCTCTGCTCTTTAGCGGAACCGCCACAAAAGGTTTGTCGAGCGCGTAAAGTGCCAGCTTGTCTGCAAACCTCAGATCTTCGGATACCAAGGGCAAAACAATTGGCTGGCCTTGAGAAAGCACGCTGCCGATCACCCCTTCACCTGCTCGATACTTGATCTGCGAGGTTTGATGATTGGAAAGCGGTTCCGTTGAATGCACGCTGTCGATCACCAGCATCTCTTTGTTGTCATCCAACAGACATAGCATGCCGTTGCTTAGAGCAGCGTCGGTGTGAAGCAGTTGCAGCACGCGGGCAATGGTTTGGGTGTAGTCGAGGCTGTTACCAAGCACGCTACTGACTTTATACAGCGCAGAGAGATGCTTCTCTGCGATTCGTTCCGGTCGAGTGACTAACGTATCCATGATTAACTCCTTTCACCGTTCCGACGAGGTAAACTGATCAAGGCGCGGCAGCCACCAAGTGGGCTGCGCTCAAATCGCAAACTGGCACAATGCTCATTCATCACCTGCTGCACTATGCTCAAGCCGATACCGCGAGCGCCATTTGAAGCAACAGGTTTGGTACTGAAGAAAGGTTGGAACACCTTAATCTTCTGTTTCTCTGGGATCCCCGGCCCACTATCATCAATCGCCACCACCACATGGTCTTCATCCAGAAAGGTTTGAATGGCCAATTCACGATGCTCCGTTTTGCCAAACTCAATGGCATCGATGGCATTGTCGATTAACTGTTTAACCGCCACCCGCAAACGGCTTGGCTGACCGTTTACCGACGGCAGTGTCGCAGTAAGCTGCAACTGCATGGGAATGGAGGCTTTCAACAATCGATGGGTTGTCAGTGATGACACATCGTGGATCAACTGATTGACATTGACTGGCTGGAGCGCTTCCTGCGGCCGTTCAGGTAGTGCCTGCTGCATCTGTTCTACCGCGTCAGCTCCCGACTTTAACGCCAGCTCCATCGCTTCCAAACCAGGACATTTACCTGAACGGTTCGCCAACACATTGACCGCTGCATCAATCATATTGATCGGCCCCTGCATCTGATGGATGGCTGCATGAAGCGTTTCCTGCATCACATGTATCATCTCGGACTCAGCGGTCATTCGCTGGAGTTCAGCGACACGCTGCTGCTCCTGGTGGCGCTTCTCTTTGGTGTGTTCGCTGATCGTCAACACCAGGTAGTTACTGGCTGAAGGCGTGAAGTAGCCATCAACATGACTATCAGTAGCGGCAAAACTTGAGATCTTGCAGTAGAACCAACGCTCTCCACGAGTCTGGTGTAACTCAAGACTCAGGCCATGGCCTTCCGCCAACTGACGACTGCATAGCTGCTCAACGGCACTGTCTCCGAGGTCTTGCTGTAGCTTCTTGATAAATTGCTTGGCGGGCTCGTTGGCCATCTCAGCCGACAACGCCTTGTACGCCAGATTATCCAGTACTACGTTGTGGTTGCTGTCCAACAGCGCGATAGCAACCGGCGTAGCATTTAGCACCGCTTCCACCAGCGCTTTTTGATTGATCAACTTGGTGTTGAGTTCGTGGGTGTCAGTCACGTCCCGGTGGATCCCCAGGTAATGGGTTATCTCCCCTTCGTCATTGGCCAACGGAGACACGGTGACATCAGCCAGATAGCGTTGACCATTCTTGCGACGATTAATCAGGCGCCCCTGCCAACACTTACCCAGTTTGAGCTGTTTCCAAAGTCCTTCATACACTTCAACCGGCGTGGTGCGAAAACTTAAAATGGAATGATTACGTCCCTGCAGCTCCTCGCCGTGATAGCCCGTGGTCTGACAAAACCAGGGATTCACATAAAGAATATTGGCCTTGAGGTCGGTTATCGATATCGCCAGCGGTGCCTGTTCCACTGCCTGGATAAACTGTTGTATCCCCACCAGCCCCTCAACCCCAAGCCCTGCAGCAATCTGTGATGGTGCTGTAAATGCCAGGGTTTGCTCTGCCAGTTTACTCATGAAGGCCTCCGCTTCAGACGCGTTGCGCATATGCACGCAAACAATTGGTGCAATGGAGGTCTTTGTATCCCCATTGCTCGACACAGAAGCAAAGTGCAATCAGCGTTCCTAACAAGCAGGCCCACCCTGTGGGGGCTGGCAGTAACCCCTCTTTGTTTGATTTACGACAAATTAACAAAAACTATTCGAATGCTTTGTTGGCTTTAGTACCAATTCGACTAATCGCGTTTTGTGTGACGCCCCGCCAGATCGCACTAATTAGGGGCTTCTATGCGCAAATCTGCATCATTTTCTAAAACACCCCGCCCAATGGCACATGCCATGCAGTGACTCTAGGGACACTTTTTCGATTCAGGAGCGAGCGATGGGTGATTATCTGCTGCTTTTAGTGGGCACCGCGTTAGTGAATAACGTGGTCTTAGCCAAATTCTTAGGTCTGTGTCCTTTCATGGGCGTGTCCAACAAAATCGACAGTGCGCTGGGCATGGGGTTAGCCACAACCTTTGTACTTTGTCTTGCTGCTGTCGCCGCCTGGATTATCGAACGCACCGTGCTTGTTCCTTTGGAGCTTGGCGTAATGCGCATCCTCGCATTTATTCTGGTCATCGCTGCGGTGGTTCAGTTCACCGAGTTGTATATACAGAAGGCGAGCCCTTCGCTGTACCAGTCACTCGGGATTTTCCTACCGCTTATCACAACCAATTGCGCTGTGTTAGGGGTTGCACTTCTGGTGGTGCAGCAGGAGATGTCATTTGCCCAAACCCTGGTGTATGGCTTTGGCTCAGCACTTGGTTTCACCTTGGTTATCGTGCTGTTTGCCGGGCTAAGGCAGCGGCTGAAGCTGGCCAGCATTCCGGCCACGTTTGAAGGTGCGCCTATCGCATTTATTACCGCGGGTCTGCTGTCGATGGCCTTTATGGGGTTTGCCGGGCTCGTTCCCAATGGCTGATGACTGCGCATAAAAACGCCGGTCGATAGGCGACAGATATGAACCTATTCCCCACTTATCTATTTACCCACGCGATTTGCAAGCGTGACACAGGGAGCACTCGCCATGAGTTTACTTAACTTTCTGTTAGCCCTGCTCTGCTTTATCGGTCTTGGTGCTGCATTGGGCGGCATGCTGGGCTGGGCATCCCGAGCATTTAAAGTCGAAAGCGATCCTCGTGTCGATGAACTGGAAGCGATGTTACCCGGCGGTCAGTGCGGACAGTGCGGTGAGCCAGGCTGTCGTCAGGCTGCCGAGGCGATGGTCGCAGGTCAGTTGCCTCCCACCTGCTGCCCTCCCGGCGGTAACAGCCTGGCTTCAGGTATTGCATCTCTGCTTGGTGTAGAGCTGGGTGAAACCGGTGATGACACCCAGTGGGTTGCTTATATCGAAGAGTCCCAGTGTTCTGGCTGCACCCGCTGTTTTAAAGCGTGTCCATTCGACGCCATCGTCGGGGCGACGAAGCAGATGCATACAGTTATCAGTGACGTTTGCACCGGTTGTCGACTCTGTGAAAAAGCCTGTCCGCAAAACTGCCTGGAAATGCGCCCGGTGGCTGATGCGCCTCATACCTGGCAATGGCCAAAGCCCAACGTAGCCTAAGGAGCGCCCTATGAATTCTTTGACGAAGTCATTATCAAAACTTTTTTCCGGGCAGCCTTTTAACGGCGGTATTCACCCGACAGGCTACAAAGAGCTATCTCAGGAAACACCGATATCCACACTGGTGAGTCCGAAACGTGTTTATTTAACGCTTCAGCAACGTAACGGCTCGGTACTGACACCCATAGTGAAAGTGGGCCAACACGTTTATAAAGGCCAGCTGGTTGCAAAAGGCCCAAGTGATATGAGTGTGCCACTTCACTCGCCGGTAAATGGTGAAGTGATTGAGATCGCCCCCTATATCACACCACACCCCTCGGGAATCAAGGGCGCAACCTTAGTTATCGAAAACAACGGCAATCCGCGTTGGGGAGTAAAACATGAGCCCAGCAACCCGTTTGAACTGAGTCCAGAAACAATCGTTCGACGCGTGCTTGCAGCGGGCATTGTTGGTCTCGGTGGCGCAGGCTTTCCAACCGGGATCAAGCTGCGATTAGCCAACCAGAAAGGGGTTCACACGCTGCTTATTAATGGTGGCGAATGCGAACCCTACCTGACCTGTGACGATCGACTGATGCGGGAGAATGCGGCAGAGATTGTCAGTGGTGTGCGATTGATGTGCCGGGCGATTGGGGCGGCGCAAGCGATCATCGCCGTAGAAGACAACAAGCCGGAAGCGTTGCAGGCGATCGAAAGAGCCTCTTCTGAATCAGAAGAGATTAAGGTTCAAACCGTACCCAGTCTGTATCCCATGGGCTCAGAGCGTCATCTGATCAAGGCCGTGACAGGTCAATCGGTACCACCCGGGCAATTAAGTACCACGCTGGGCATTCTGGTGCATAACGTTGCTACCGCGCGTGCTGTGTTTCATGCGGTTCGTTACCAACGTCCGCTGATTGAACGTGTCATCACAGTCTCGGGTGGCGCGGTCGAAAAGCCCGCTAATCTGGTGGTGCCGTTGGGCACGCAGATAAGCCAGATCATAGCCGCGTGTGGCGGTCTGAAAATGGAAGCGGCTCGCATCGTCGCTGGCGGCCCCATGATGGGCCAGACAATTCCCTCCCCGTTTGTATCTGTCGATAAAAGCATGGGCGGCATACTGGCGCTTTCGCAAGATGAAGTGCGAACCGAACAAACCCATGATTGCGTGAGATGTGGGCGCTGCGTTAACGCCTGCCCTATGGGGTTAATGCCATTCCAGATGGCGTCACACAGCAAAGCCTCAGACTTCGACGGGGCTAAGTCGTTTGGTCTTGAACACTGCCTGTTGTGCGGAGCCTGCAGTTACGTTTGCCCTTCAAGCATACCTTTGGTCCAGTACTTCCAGCATGCCCGCGGCGCACTCAATGCCCAGCGAGCCATGACAAGAAAGTCCGGACAGGCACGCCAGCTCACCGAAGCGCGTCAACTGCGTTTAGCCAAAGAGGCCGAAGCCAAAAAAGCAGCAAAAGCGGCAGCCAAGGCCGCCAAGTCGTCACGCCGTAAACGTCCCGCTGCACGTCGCAGTAAAGCATCCACCGAGGGAGAAGCATAATGGTCCAGTTTTCACCGGTATCGGCACCTCATAGCCATTCGGGCAATAGCACGACCCACCTTATGTTTTGGGTAGTCGCCGCACTTATCCCTGCGACACTTTACGGATTTGCCCTGTTCGGCCTTAGCGCCGTCAAAGTCTGGTTGTTCTGTACTGTGACAGCGGTGTTTGTTGAAGCACTTTGTCTGCTGGCACAAAAACGCTTCTGGCGGGGCGCTCTGGATGGTTCGGCACTTCTGACCGGTTGGCTGCTTGCTATGAGCTTGCCACCTTCCGTTCCGTGGTGGGTCGCAGTGCTTGGCTCAACCTTTGCCATTGCGGTAGGTAAACAAGCTTACGGCGGATTAGGACAAAACCTGTTTAACCCCGCCATGCTGGCTCGGGTGATGTTGCTTATCTGCTTCCCGGTAGAGCTGACACTCTGGCTTGACCCGAGCCTGCCAGCGATGGGCGCAGATGGCTTACAGTTTTCAGCCGCCTGGCTTGGCCAAAACTACGATGGCGTGAGTGCAGCTACCCCCCTTGCCTTTCACAGCGGTCATGAATGGCAGTCTGATTGGCACATGAATGGCCTGTTTTTCGGACAACATGCCGGTAGCCTGGGTGAAACAAGCGCTCTACTGGTGGCGCTCGGTGGCCTGTTTATGCTTTGGCGCCGTGTGATCACTTGGCCTATTCCTTTTGCCCTCCTAGCTGGCGTTGCCGTACCCGCAGCGATTAGTCACCAGATCAATCCTGAGCAGTTCTTATCGGCGAGCACCCATTTAGCATCAGGAGGCGTGATGTTGGCTGCATTCTTTATTGCGACTGACATGGTGACGTCACCGGCCAGCGTCAAGGGACAGCTGGTATTTGGCATCGGCTGCGGCTTGCTGATTTGGCTGATCCGCTGTTTTGGCTCCTATCCAGAGGGTGTGGCGTTTGCCGTATTGATCATGAATGCGACCACGCCACTGATCGATCACTACCTGCGTCCAACCATCTTTGGTAGCCGCACGCAACTGAATGCTTAGGAGCTGCTCATGCCTGCAAAAGATATGTCTACGCTCATCGCCAATCTGTTCCCCTGCGTAGAAAAACTGAGGGACAAACTAGGCTATCAGGTGTTCCTGCTTGCCACATCGACGGGAATCGCCACACTTTTTCTGTTGCTGACCAACTTAGTGACTTCCCCGGCGATCGCTATGCGTGCCCAGGAAGACCAATTGGCGGGCTTAGCCCAGGTAATGCCACCCACACTCTATAAAAACGATATTTTAAGTACCAGGCAGCAACTCAGTGTACAGGGCCAGCAGTACCAGATCTTTACTGCAGAAGCCGAACCAGGCGTGATCACCGGGTATGTGTTGGAAACCGAAGCGCCGGGTTATGCCGGGCCTATACGACTGATTATCGGTGTTGCCATTGATGGCTCACTGATAGGTGTTCGCGTGCTCAGTCATTCCGAAACGCCCGGCCTGGGTGACAAGATCGAAGTTGCCAAAAGTGATTGGATCCGTTCGTTCGACGGCCATTCACTCGACAATACGTCGGCGCCAGATTGGGCAGTGAAAAAAGATGGTGGCAGTTTTGACCAGTTCAGTGGCGCTACCATTACCCCCCGCGCCATTGTCACCAGTGTACACAAGTCATTGCAGGACCTTAGCGAAGCCATTCAGGCACTGGCGAAACCTGAGCCTCAAGAAACGCTCACAACAGCGCCCATAACGCCCACTCAGCCTGCCGAACGCACGGTTCCGACTCTTCAGGAGGCATCATCATGAGCAACTACAAACAGATCTTTCGCGATGGCCTTTGGGGCAACAATGTGGTCATGGCCCAGAGTCTTGCGCTCTGTCCCCTGCTGGCGGTAACCACATCTGCAACCAATGGCCTTGGCCTTGGCTTGGCATCGATGGCTGTGATGATCTCCGCCAATCTGCTTTCTAGCTTTTTCACACCATTTATCAGTCGTGCCGTACGTATTCCGGTCAATATTCTGATGATCGCAACGCTAGTTACGATTACCGACCTAGCCCTCAATGCCTGGCTTCATCCGCTACATAAAGTGTTGGGCCTGTTCATTCCATTGATCGTTACCAACTGTGCCATCCTAGGCCGGGTTGAATCGTTTGCCAGCAAAAACAGCCTGCTCCCCGCCGCCGCAGATGGCCTGGCGATGGGGCTTGGCTTTACCTGGGTGTTGGTGTTTATGGGCGGCATCCGCGAATTAATTGGCTCAGGTACCCTTTTCGCCAACGCCAGCCTGTTGCTGGGTGAAAACTTCGCGTTCCTGGAAATGCAGATCATTCCGGATTACCGCGGTGTGCTGTTACTTATTCTACCGCCTGGAGGATTCCTGGTACTGGGCGCAATGCTCGCGGTTAAACGACTGTTAGAGCGTGTGGCTGAGCGCAAGCAAGCTGGCGCAGCCAACTGTATCGCCGTGGCCGAAGGCAAGTAAGGAGGATTGACCATGCAAATCAGTGTTGCTTACGCATTACCAGAGCAGCAGTTCTGGATCGACCTGGAACTGCCCGAATACGCCACAGTGATCAGCGCCATTAACCGCTCAGGTATTCAGGACCTGTTTCCTGATATCCAGCTGGACCAGCAAAAAGTGGGCATCTTCGGCAAAGTTGTCACCCTTGAAACGCGTCTTGTAGAGGGCGACCGCGTAGAGATTTATCGCCCTACGACTTGGGTGCCTGATGACGAAGATGAGGATGACGACGATTAATTGTTAGTTAAAGATCTCTAACCCATACAATGTCGCGGTTTTCGATTGTCGGATCTGCGACATTGTTCCATCTGTACATAGATAACCAATCTCACACAAAACAAATCTCGCTCGTTACCCATTGTTTTAACAGTATTTTTTATATGTTTATCACTGGCAACCTAATTGCAATTACTTCTACTAACGGCATCAAACGCCCTTTCATTTACGGCGGCTATTTAGGAGTAACACCATGGCTAACATAGGAATTTTCTTTGGAACCGACACTGGCACAACACGCAAAGTTGCCAAAATGATCCACAAGGCGCTTGGCGAAGATAAAGCGGACAAGCCCCTCAATATCAACCGAGTCGAAGCGGATACACTGCTTGCATACGATTTTCTGATCCTGGGCACCCCAACACTGGGTGAAGGACAGTTGCCGGGCCTCTCCTGTGACTGTCAGGCAGAGAGCTGGGAAGAGTTTATGCCCACCCTTGAAGAGATGGACCTGTCTGGCAAAAAGGTCGCGCTCTATGGCTTGGGTGATCAAATCAACTATCCCAATGAGTTTGTTGACGGCCTGGGCGAACTTTACGACGCCATTGCCGACGCAGGCGCAGAGATCGTTGGTAGCTGGCCGGCAGACGGTTACACCTTCGAGGAATCTGGCGCACTGGATGAAGACGGCCGTTTTGTTGGGCTGGTGATAGACAATGATAACCAGAGCGACCTTACCTCAGATCGTGTCGCGACCTGGTTAGCACAGCTTGAAAGTGAGTTGGTTTAGTTAAACCTTGAGTGAGGGCTGTCAGGGTAGCCCTCACTCCTTTTCTTTACTAAAAACCCTATGAAAACCTGCGGAGCCCCTGTGAGCGAGCAAACAGCACCCGACCGCTATATCTCATTCTGTGGTATCGAATGTGATGCCATGGCCGATGAGTTGATTGCCAAACTTGAACACAATATTTCCCGTCAAACCGGCGCACAGCAATGGCGTGATTACTTCACCCAAAAGCGAGTCGAACAACAAAAAATGGGCCGGGATAATTTGCATTTTATCGGCAATCAAACTAACCCACTCTATGAGTATTTTGAAGACTGTGGTGACGAACTGGCCACTGCCCTGCTTTATCAAATCGAACAGGAATGCTGTTAAGCACCTTAAGGAAATCAATTATTCATATGGATATGGAATATGGCATCTATAGTTGGAGTATTTCTCAAGACTCTGACACAAGGACGCCGTCATGCGAATTGCCACATTTAACGTCGAGAACCTGGATAGCAGCGCCGACGAAAACAACCCCACTCTGAACAAGCGCGTGCCCATTCTGCGCGCAGCGTTTGAACGAATGGATGCCGAAGTTGTTTGCCTGCAAGAAGTGCACGGCCAGGAAACTGATAATCACACCAGCAATGACCCCGACCGAATACTCTCCGCACTCGACGCCGTCGTAGAAGGTACTCGCTATCAAACTTACCACCGAGCAGTAACAAAAACCCAGGGCACACCCTATGACAAACGTAATCTGGTGATATTGTCAGAGTATGAAATTGAAGCGGCGTATCAGTATCGCAACGACCATATCGCCAAGCTTGCCTACCGCAAAGTCACTTCTAATCCGCCTGACGCTGATGCAAAAGACCTAAGCTGGGAACGCCCTATCCTTCACGCCAAACTGCACCTCCCCGATGGCAGCAAGCTCCATGTCATCAATCTGCACCTGAAATCTCGTCTCGCCTCAAATGTCGAAGGCCAAAAAAACGGCTTTAGCTGGCATAGCGCTGCGGGATGGGCAGAGGGCTACTTTCTATCGTCGATTAAACGTGTGGGTCAGGCATTGGAGACGCGGGTATTGTTAGATCAGATCTTCGATGCGCAGCCCGATGCCCAAATCGTAGTGTGCGGCGATTTTAACGCCGAGCCTGGCGAGGTACCGGTTGAAGCTATCGCCGGTCGGGTTGAAAACACCAACAACCCTAACCTGCGCCACCGCATGTTGGTGTCATGCAGCAATCATATCGCCGAATCGAACCGCTTCAGTCACCTGCATCATGGTCAGCCCAATCTGCTCGACCATATGTTGATCTCGCAGTCCTTGTTGCCCAGCTTTCTTGGCGCAGAGATCCATAACGAAAACCTGCATGATGAAAGCCTGCCATTTACTTTTGATAGCAAATATCCGGAATCAGACCATGCAGCCTTTGTTGGAGAGTTTGATTTGTAACGCGTTAGCTAACCCTGAGGGTCATAGAAAAAGATGGCATCACCATCAGCATCTACGATGCAGTTAAACACCTGCTTGGAGTATCGTTCAAGGTGAACGTCTTCTTCACTGTATGCCGCGTCCATATAGGCATTCCAGTCAGACTTAAACTGCTCGTGGCAAGCGTCAAACTGAGATTCCACCGCCTCAATACAGACCGTGTCCTCTTCGCCACACTCCTCGAGTAAGCCAAACTTCACCACATGACTTGCTGCGTCATTCAAAAGGGAGTCACATCCAGAGAGCAGCAAAGTAGACAAAAAGAGGGCGCCAACTAAAACATGAGTTTTCATATATCTTATTAACCAAGAATAACTAAAAAGGTAAGTCTGTATTAATTTTGAAGGATGTTGAGTCCGCGAGATTAAATATATAAAAACTCTCCTCACCTTCCTGTTTAGACACCATAATCATATCGTCATCTATCAAGTCATAGGAATCAAACCCACTAACTAGATCAGAGCCATCATAATTCGATGCATATAAATCCTTTGAATCATTTTTATCCAGAAATCCATCTCCATTTGAATCCTGTTGCACAATTGAATATAGATTCAATGCTTGTTTGTGACCAAACTCAGAGTCGGTGTCTTTCGCTAGCGAAAAATCTTGTATAAACGCGTGCTTGTCCAATAGAAATCGTGTGCTGCCATCGTCTCTGGCAAACATTAAATTAACTGGACTTGCATCGTAATAATCACCACCGCCAGCGAACAGATGCACCTCAACAGCTTCTATCTCTGATGAAGTTTGTACAACGTTTGACTTCAATTTAAAAACATACACATCTTTTATAGAAGTCAAAAAATCAAGTTTATAGATTGGTTCAACAACAGCGGTTTCACTTTCGAGAGAATCAACTACTTTAACCTTAGGTGGCTCATAACGCTCTCTAGAAAAATCTTTATAAAATTGATAGGAAAGAAACGAAATAAAGATTATTGCCCCAATAAAAATCAGTACTTGATTAAACTTGGTAATGAGGGTGTAGATCCTGCTCATACAACAGTTATTTCCTTATTCATTTATTACATCAGATTTTCGCATGCTGGCATCGATAAAGCTGTGACAAATCAGATAGTTTTATAAGTATTTGGTTGATGGGAGTTCTGACAAGCCTTGATGAACTATCAGGCGGGTAAAATCGGCTCTATCAGCCAGTAAAAAAAAAAGCAAAGCAACTACTTCAACATGGCGGGCAACAGGTGATCGTTAATCACGTCCGCCGTGTAGTCTTTGCTGCTGTAATTGGCACCAGTCATCACAACCACTGCGTTTTGTTCAGGAAACAACATGACTCGCTGCCCTCCCCAGCCATAGGCCCAGTAAGCCGGGATATCTTTATCACTCCCGGAAAACTGATGGGTCCACCAACCATAGCTGTATCCTCGTTGCCCCGAAGTCGCATCACCCGGCGGGCGTTGGTGAAACATATGGTTGTTCCATTGACTATCTGGTCCGGCAAACGGGGTGGCACTTACCGCGACCCAGGCTGGAGATAGAAGTTTTTGGCCATGCCATTGGCCGTCATTTAAAAACAGCATTCCAAACTTCAACATCTCGCGTGGCGTTAGCTTCTGGTCCCCTGCCGCATAAACTACATCGGTCTCAGCTATCCATAGCCATTCAACATCTTTGATGCCAAGAGGTTTAAACAAGTATGTATTGGCAAATTGTTCGATATCCATATCAGTGGCATGTTTGATGATCTCCCCCAGCAGGATGATGTTGCCACCACTGTAATTGAACCGCTCCCCTGGTGAACTCTCCATGGGCTTTGCCAATATGCACTCAATGGGATCCGGACACTTAAACCAAAGGTTTATTACATCATTCTGATCGCTTTGATAGGAGCTACCCCACTCATCCCAGGCTAACCCCGATGTCATGGTCAACAAGTGCTCTATGGTTATGTTGGCTTTTGCCTCTGTTTTGAGGTGCTGATGCTTAGGTAAGTAATCGAAAATTGATTGCTGCGTGCTTTTGATAAGCCCCATTTCAATAGCGATGCCAATGGTTGCCGCCGTTATACTTTTGCCGACTGAATGCACGTTGTGTTTTGTCTGAGAGTCCCAGTCGGTCCATGCACCATGAAAGCCAGCTCTGCCCCATTGAAAATCATGTCCGGGAAAGTACTCCTCAACCACTAGCTTGCCATCAACAAGTACCAGCATTGAGTGGATCTCGCCAAAGTCACCTTCCGCTATCGCATCCACCAGAACGCCAATGCTTTTTTCATCGATATTGATCTGAGGAAGCGTTCCAACTTCGATGCCATCATCAAGTTTTTGAGGTGGTTGGTACTGGTACTGAACTGGAGAGTCGGAGTTACAGCCTGCCGTTAACGAAGCCAAAACCAAAGTAACGCAAGCAGCAAATTTCATTAAAAAGCTCCGTTGAGCGAAGGATGGCGCTATCGTTTGAGTGCACTAGTAACCAAGCGGCTTTAACATCAGAACCTTAAATTTACTTCTAGAGATTTTTGATAGCTTTTACGAACAGCGCCAGACAGATAACAAAGGCAAACACCTGCAGAAAAGCGACGCCTCCGTACATCAGCAAATGTGACCAGTCGATAGCACCGTCACATTCAAATTCGCACTGTGGGTTGTGTTGCAACGCGATGTACATGATCGCAACGGCAGCGATACCGCCCAAAATGGCCGCTATGGTTGCGAGTTTTCTAGTTATCATCTTTTGCTCTTTAAAAATCTCTATATGTCTTGGATGCCAATCGCGATCAGCATAGTGCCGATGAGCAAAATCCTACGCAAAACAACACCCAGCCGATGACTGCGAGGCTGAGTTTGCGCGTGCTTTGGCAGAGGTCGTACTTTCAGCTAACAGTGGAACAGTGACTTCCATCTCAGGTTTCCCATCAATTACGTTGATTGAGCACGTGTTCTTGGCGAAAGTCGCTAAACCCAGCGGCGTACGCGTGACTTGTATTGCAGATAATCTTGCTTAAACCGCGCTTGCAGATGCGTCTCTTCCTCTAGGGTTTGACTGCGCAAAGCATATAGTCCAACCACAAGGCACACAGCGGTAAAGATGGAAGGTAACGCAAAAAAGAAACCGATTTGAGCTAACCCCACGCCCACAAACATTGGGTTGCGTGAGTATCGATACAAACCATCCGTTGTTAAGTTTTCAGGTTCCTGCGGCGCAATGCCTGAACGCCACTGTCGCCCCATTTTCATATGCACAGTCACCGCTAAGCCAAACCCAAAGGTAAGCAAAAGGGTTCCGGCCACCACATAGGGCGTAACGAATAAAAAAGAGCAAACACCGAGATAGCCATCTAACGAAGGGAAAACCGCACGAACAACACAAACCATCCATATCGCTGCCCGAAAGAAACGGAACAGCATATGGTTCCACCAAGAGGCACTAAGGTAAGGTCCCGGAAAAACCACCTCTTTTATACCGGAGCGTTTCTTAACGATAATTCTGATCGTGTAGAAGCCCGCAACAAAGGTAAAAAACGCCGCCAGATAAAAGCGCGTAAATTCAATGGCAAAAGATGATTCAGTCATTACTCAGGGATACAAACTGCCTGCTCTACTACCTCTAAAGGTAGATGCTTTTTAGTGAACTCACTCTAGCAGGCAAGATAACCAAAAGTTCAGAGGTGTGTCACGAGTTAAGCTCAGGCATAACAAAAGGGAGCCATTCTTACTCCCTTTATACGAACCAACCAATTGAATTAAATGATTTAGTTAACCGTCTAACGGTCGTTGTGTCGCCATCAGATTGGCCAGCCAGGTTTTCTTTTTCGCTTTCTTGGCGCGGTTTAGGTGTGCGTGGCGGATCTGCTCGCATGCATTCGCAAAACTGACCTTATGCTCAGGCATCACTTCATGGCAGAGGATCAGGTGAAAGCCCACTTCGCTCTCGATAGGCTCAGATACTTCACCTGCTTCCATGTTAAACAGCGCCTGGTCGATTTCTGGATATAGTTGCCCTTTCGGTGTCAGCCCCAACAAACCACCATGCATCGCCGTCGGACATTCTGAGTGGCGTTTTGCCAGTTGTTCAAAGGTTTCCGTCGTTGCCTGATGCTTGAGTTCGGTAATACGCGCCATCGCCTGTTCACGGGTATTTTCCGGAAAATCATCATTGATGGTTAGCAGAATATGGCTGACTTTTCGGCGCTCCGGCTGGGCAAATTTATCTGGGTGGCTTTCGTAATAGATAAACGCTTGTTCACGGCTGATAATCGGTACATCGCTGCAGATGTAGTCAAGAACGGTTTCAGCCTGTAGCTCCTCATACAACGCAAGACGAAGACCATCCAAGTCGAGCTGATTGGTTTGCAGCACCTTGTTGAACGATTCCTGATCGGGAAATCGTTTTGCCAATTCGGCCACGGCATCTTCTACCTGCTGAGGCTCTGTCACCACGCCAGCAGCTTCATTGGTACTGATAACCGCCCTCTGTAACTGAAACGTGCGGATGGCCGATTGTTCCAGCTCAGCCAGATCCACGTCAGAGAGCTCTGCTTCGGTGACACCAAATCTGGCCAAACAGGTTTTCATTCGAATATAGGCGAGCGGCGCATTGTCTCTCGCCATATCAAAACCTGGATGTTCGTTTTGCAGCGCTTCTGCTGCGCTTTGTTCCGTCACTGTACCGCTCCTTCCTTTTGCTTAAACCTGATCGCACGCTCTGGCAGTAGCAGTTCTCGGTCTTGCCATTGCACCCGGTATTCCGGGCCGACAGGCGATGATTCACTAGATTCCGTTTCACTCATATCTGAACGGTAAACGCCGAGAATGCTCAATGAGTCTCCGGCTTTGGCGAACACTACGCCGTCGCTTGAAAGCGAAATACTCAGCTCAACATCATCGCCATATTCAAAGGCATTGGGTTGCCAGGCCAATTCGCCGTCAATTAACTCACGTTCACGGCAACCAACCACTTTGTCGATATCGATAAAGTGAACTTGATAGATGATCTGATCCTGCAGAAAAACGCCGACATGGCGCACATAGCCCAATTCGCCGCGGCGCACCAATAACTTGCCTTTGTCCTGATGCGCGGTGCCGCTCTTCCCTGCTGCTTTCACATGGTAGGAGCCATCATCACGAATATTGCGAATCAGGCGTACCTTGTCTCCGGTTTCAAACTTTGCGCCGAACATGATCCGCCTCCTTCGCCATGCTAGCTGGCGCCCTCTCTGAAGCAATACAGGATGAGATATGCGCTGTCTCTACAAGGGGGGTATCAGCGGCAGGCACATCGTCATCACATGCGGTGCAACTTCCGCATTTTGACTCCGCCAAAGGCACGCTCTCACCATTAAGCAGCTGATTGAGGGCTGCTTCCAGCGCCTGACGATATCCGCGCCAGCCTTTGCGTTCATCCATCCCTTCAACCTGCTGGCCAAAATTACGCATCAACGCAATGCGGCGATGGCGGATCTGATCAGGTTTAAATGGGATCTCAAAAAAGCGCAGAAAGTCCTCCGCCGTGGCCAGCTCAGCCATCGCCAAATCCAGATCGCTGGCGGGCAAGCTGCATGGACTAGCTGAGCCACTCTCTAAAGCCAATTCACTCATTTTTATTCTCCTTCGGCGATATTCGCCAGCCCAGCATGGTTTCGGGGATGGTGGCACTGGGGTAGAACTTTCAGCCGCTCGGAACGAGACTCTTGTTCCTGCTTTTTCAGGTTTTCTTTGAGGTGATGTTTTACCAATTCAACCACCTGCTCAGGGGACGGGCTGTGTTTGTTCGCTTCTACCCATAGCGCCAAAATGGTACGAAAGTGCTCGCACTGGCTATCATCCAAATAAATCCCCTGCGCCAGGCAGAGGTTCTTAATCGCCTGTTTGCCAGAGTGTTTACCCAATACCAGCGCGTGTTGTCTGCCCAGTAATGCCGGGTCAAAGCCCTGATAGTTTTCGGGGTGTTTCAGCAAACCATCGACATGGATCCCCGATTCATGGGTAAACACATTCTGACCAACAATACATTTTTGCTGGCAGATACTGCGGCCAGCAGCGGCGGCAACCTGATCGCAGATCTCCGGCAAGGTACTTACAGAGATACCCACTTTGCCGCGATAACGGCCCTGGCGGATCACCTCCATCGCCATCACCACCTCTTCTAGGGGCGCATTACCTGCACGCTCACCCAAACCATTCACCGTGGTATTTACCGAATGGGCGCCAGCAGTAATTGCGGCCAGGGTATTGGCGGTGGCCAAACCCAGATCGTTATGGGCATGCATCTCAACTTGCAGCCCGGTGTAATCTACCAGCCCACTGATAGTCTCTTCGGTGGTGAAAGGGTCAAGAATGCCCAAGGTATCGGCAAAACGGACACGGCTGGCACCGGCCAGTTCAGCCTGTTCAGCAACTTGATAGAGAAACGCAGGATCGGCGCGAGAGGCATCTTCCATCCCAACACACACCTTTAACCCTTCATCCAGAGCGACTCTGACATGATGTTGAATGCGGGACAGCACCTCAGCGCGACCGATGCCCAATTTGTGTTGCATCTGTTGGGGAGATACCGGGATTGAGAGATCCACCCAGTCCAAACCTAAACCACGACAGGCATAGATGTCGTCAGCGACCATTCGGCACCAGGCCATGGTTTGAGTGGTGGTAAGAGAGGCCGTGATAGCCCCCATCACCTCTCGCTCACGGGCGCCCATGGCGGGAATACCAATTTCCAGCTCTGGCACACCCACCGCTTCCAGTTTCGCCGCGATCGCCAGTTTCTCTTCCGGCGTAAAGGCTACCCCTGCGGTTTGCTCACCATCGCGCAACGTTGTGTCATTAATGATCACAGCCATAGGCTACTCCTATGGGCGACGAACCGTCGCCACACTCAGATCAGGCAAATACCGGGGCAAATTCCGCTTCATGGGGTTTGCCTTCCGTTTCGTTCCAGTATGGCGACATGGTACGAAGCTGCTTAACGATATCTGGCAGTACCGCCAGCACCTGATCGATCATTTCATCGGTGGTAAAACGCGACAGCGAGAAGCGAATGGCACCGTGCGCGGCGGTATAGGGAATATCCATTGCCCGCATCACATGGGATGGCTCCAAAGAGCCCGAAGTACAAGCCGAGCCTGACGACGCCGCAATGCCGTGTTGATTCAGCATCAGCAATACAGACTCCCCTTCGATATATTCGATGGCGATGTTGCAGGTATTTGGTACACGATTACTGGCATCCCCAGTCACAAAAGCATTGGGAATACGCGCCAACAAACCATGCTCCAGACGATCACGTAACATGGCGATACGGGCTGTGTCCTCCTGCACTGAACGCATGGCCAGCTCAGATGCTGCCCCCAGTGCAACAATGCCACTGACGTTTTCAGTACCAGCGCGACGACCGCGCTCCTGATGACCACCACGCATTAATGGACGGTACTTGGTGCCACGGCGAATATAGAGTGCACCCACCCCCTTGGGGGCATGAAACTTGTGGCCCGAGAGCGACAGCAAATCAATACCACTGTTCGCCACCTGAATGGGGATCTTGCCTGCAACCTGCACCGCATCGGTATGAAACAGCACACCATGCTGTTTAGCTAAATCGGCCATTCCTCGGATCGGAAACAAGGTGCCAGTTTCATTGTTGGCCCACATCATTGAGACAACAGCAACCTGGTCGCTCAGTGCAGCCTTATACGACTCCATATCGATGCGACCTTTCTTATCCACCGGGATCCAGTGGATGGTGTAACCCTTACGCTGCAAATGTTCACAAAGCTGCAGGGTCGCCGGGTGTTCTACTTTGGAAGTGATGATCTCCTTGCGATCCGGCAAAGCTTCTATCGCAGACATAATGGCGGTGGTCGACGCTTCCGTCGCACAGGAGGTAAACACCACTTCGCTGGCAAATTCGGCACCAATTAAGCCCTGCACCTGCTGGCGCGCAGTTTCAATTGCCTGCCCTACGGGGCGACCAAACTGATGTATTGAAGATGGGTTGCCATAAAACGACGTAAGAAATGGCAACATGGCATCGACTACACGCGGATCAACCTGCGTAGTCGCGTTGTTATCCAGATACGCACCTTCAATCGGATCAGGTAATCTGGCACCTGATAACGGGCTGGTATAAGAAGTTTTGTTAAAAAGACTCATGACACACCTCCTGCCTCAGGGATGCGAGCGCCGCCCACAGGGTAAACCGTGATTGACTCACCCAATGCTTCGCTCAGACGCTGTTCAATCATTGCCAATGTCGCACCTGACAAACCACAACCTGAACACGCACCCGTTAGAGTCAAAAACACCATGTCATCATCGATATCTGATAGCTGTACATCGCCACCATCGGCCTGCAATTGTGGCCTGAGTTGGTCGAGCACCTCTTCCACACGCTTTACTTTCTGCACGATAGAAGTGGGCGCTTTAGGCGCCACTTCTGTGCTTGCGCCAGCCGCCTGGTAGTCTTCAATACACTCTTCCAGCACCCACTCGATCTTCTCGTGGCATGCGGTACAAGCACCCCCCGCTTTGGTGTAATGGATCACTTCTTCCAACGTGGTCAGGCTGTTTTGTGCCACCACTTTTTTGATCATGGCATCATCGATAGCGAAGCACTTACAGATAAGCTCACCCTCTTCGTGGTCATCAACAAAGGTTTCGCCACGATAGTTGGCAATCGCTGCGTGCAGCGCTTCCATACCCATCACCGAGCAGTGCATCTTTTCAGGCGGTAAACCATCCAGGTAATCAGCAATATCCTGATTGGAGATAGATGCCGCCTGTTCCAGCGATTTACCAATGATGATCTCAGTGAGTGCGGATGAGGAGGCAATGGCGCTGCCACAGCCGAAGGTTTGGAATCCGGCGTCTTCAATAACTTCGCTGTCAGGATTGACCTTCAAGGTGAGCCGGAGTGCATCACCGCAACTGATTGAACCCACATCGCCAATGGCATTGGCTTCTTCAACGACTTTTGCGTTGCGCGGCGTGAAAAAATGCTCTTTCACTTTCTCTGAATAGTTCCACATAAGCTTCGCCCTATGTTGTTAGCCTGGATAGCTGTGTGCATGGATAGGGCGACAACCAGGATTGCAGGGAAGCATTGCGATGCAAATTTGTCACACACAGCCCTATCTCTGTGGGGAACCGTGAAACACGGGTAGGCGCTGTGCCCAGAAGACGTTAAATGCTTCGCTGCAACCACTGGTTATCACACAGCTAGGCTGTTGCAATCCGAGTGCCTTGTCCGAAGCATTTATCTATCTTTATGGTTTTGTTACGTTTTTATAAATGTGGGAGATGCTACACAAAGAATGTCAGAGATTTTGTCGCAAAGTTTTTGTGAGCTTTGTCATGTTTGTGACAAGGGGGTTAGTAAGGCGAATTTCGAATTGGTTGTAACGTGATCTGGTAGGCTTCGACCATAGGGCGGGACCAAACTTGATAGACGAGTTTGAGCCAGTAGCAGACATTCACCGGAGCTCGTTTTTGGATATGAATGAGCCAACAAGCAAAAGGCAGTATCCACTGATATGTACTCGCTCAGATTTCAGACCACGCCTGGAAGCTGAGTCTTAGCATAACAAGATCCTCCCCCTGCCATATGATATCGATGCTGAACGAGACCGACTTCCACTGTTGGATACACTTGAATGCTCTCTTACAGCAAAAAGTTGTATAGATTAGCTTTCCACCATTGAAAAAACCAATTAATTTAATCAGTTAGTTGTTAATTCAATGCACCTATTCCTATACTTATCCGAAGTTATTGTGTGTGCAATTGGACAGGTATCCTCCATGGCTACTGAAGACAAGAAACACTATAAACCAGGCTCCCCAGTGAAAGGCTCCTCAGAACCTAAACGAAAAGCTCAAGCCAATCAAAAGGTTCGATTGTTTTCTCAGGTAAAGGTTAGTGTTCCGATACCGCGTGAGCTTTTAATGATCCTGCCATCATTGTCCTTAAGCGACTCCAGTGAGCAAGCCTTAGTGAACAGTCAAGCTATCAACGTAGCTGAGGCCAGCACACCGAGCGCTGATAATCATCAGCCCACAGCCCAAAAACCTCTAGCAGAGGTAAAAACGAACCAACCAGACATAGAAGTTACAACTGAACCGGTCACTCAAGTCGGTGTCCATGATGAAAAGCATGTTCCGGTCCATCACTCTTCACATCACTTATCTACCAAGCTTCACCCAGTCGTCCATTATTTCGTTGGTCAATCGCTGGTTCCCAAAGTGCTGGAGACTTCCTCGAAACCGGTGCCAGCTGTGGATAGGCAAACGGTTCCAACGCACTCGCAACAACCCGTCACTTACATAGATGAAACTATCAAAGGGAAATACGGCTCTTTGCATGTAGATGTCAACGGTAAGTACACCTTTACGCTCGATCCCAAGTCACCTGCTTATGTTCTTTTACAAAAACAAGAACCTGGAACTGACACCTTTACTCTACATCTCTCAAATGGTTCCACAGCAATTGTCCAAATCCCAGTTCAAGGTAAACAAGATGCACCTTCTATAAAGGGAGATTTGCACGGGCTTGTAACGGAGGACCATAACGTTGATTCCGAGGGATTAATTACTACTTCGGGTAAAATTGACGTAATTGACCCAGACCATGGTGAAGGCTCAGTAAAAGTGGAAAAGATCCACGGTCAATTCGGAACCCTAAAGATAAACTCAGACGGTCAGTGGCAATACCAAGTCGATAATACCCAGAGCAACATTCAAGCTCTTACTCAGAAAGCCGAACTACACGAATCATTCACCATCCATACCAAAGACGGGACACCACAAGTACTTAACATGACCATTGGTGGTGAAAATGATAATGCTGTTATTGCAGGAGTTGATGCCGGCACGGTCACTGAGGAATCTCAGCTACAGACATCAGGCACTCTGACTGTTACCGATGTTGATGCAGGCGAAGCGCACTTCTCCAATACAGATATAGTTGGCACACTCGGCACCCTGCACCTAAAAGACAATGGTACGTGGACTTACGATCTGGATAACACCAACCCGACAGTTCAAGCGCTAGGCAAAGGCGCTACCGCCATCGATACTATTACCATTACATCAGCCGATGGTACGACGCACCAAGTTACCATTACCGTGAACGGTACTAACGATAAAGCCGTGATTGCAGGTACAGACACCGGTGCTGTGACGGAAGAGTCTCAACTTCAAACCTCGGGCAAGCTGAGCATTACTGATGTGGATACCGGTGAAGCGCACTTCTCCATTACTGATATTGTTGGCACTCTAGGCACTCTGCATCTCAAAGGCAATGGTGCCTGGACTTACGATCTGGACAACACCAACCAGACTGTTCAAGCGTTAGGCAAATCTGCTACCGCCACAGACACCTTCACCGTAACTTCGGCGGACGGTACAACCCACCACGTTACCATTACAGTGAACGGCACCAACGATGCAGCTACCGTGAGTAGCGCAACCGTGACTGTCGATGAAACCGACACCGCAGTCACCACCTCTGGCACCCTAACCAGTACCGATGTCGATAACCCAGACAACGCCTTTACACCAGATTCGATCACTGGCACCAACGGTGATTTGACCATCGACGCCAACGGACACTGGACGTTCACCGCTAACAGCGCCTTCAATCAAATCAACGTTGGTGACAAGGTCGAAGAGACCTTTACCGTCACTTCAGTCGATGGCACGCCTTCAACCATTAAAGTCACGGTTAACGGCACCAACGATGCCGCAACAGTAAGCTCAGCAACGGTAGCTGTCGATGAGACCGACTCAGCGATCACCACCTCAGGCACCCTAACCAGCACCGATGTCGATAACCCAGACAACGTCTTTACACCAGATTCGATCACTGGCACCAACGGTGATTTGACCATCGATGCTAACGGGCACTGGACGTTCACCGCCAATAGTGCGTTTAATCAACTCAATGTTGGTGACAAGGTCGAAGAGACCTTTACCGTCAATTCAGTCGATGGCACGCCTTCAACCATTAAAGTCACCATTAACGGCACCAATGATGCGGCGACGGTAAGCTCAGCAACCGTGGCGGTGGATGAGACTGATAGCGCAGTCACCACTTCAGGCACCCTAACCAGTACCGATGTTGATAACCCAGATAACGCCTTCACTGCCTCAACACTGCACGGTACCAACGGTGATTTGACCATCGATGCTAACGGGCACTGGACGTTCACCGCCAACAGCGCCTTCAATCAACTCAACGTTGGTGACAAGGTCGAAGAGACCTTTACCGTCACTTCAGTCGATGGCACACCTTCAACCATCAAGGTCACCATCAACGGCACCAACGATGCCGCAACGGTTAGCTCAGCAACCGTAGCAGTGAATGAGACCGATACCGCAGTTACCACCTCAGGCACCCTAACCAGCACCGATGTCGATAACCCAGATAACGCCTTTACTGCCTCAACTCAACATGGCACCAACGGTGATTTGACCATCGATGCTAACGGGCAGTGGACGTTCACAGCTAACAGCGCCTTTAATCAACTCAATGTTGGTGTCAAGGTCGAAGAGACCTTTACCGTCACTTCAGTTGACGGTACGCCTTCGACAGTTAAAGTCACTATCAACGGTACTAATGACCGCCCTACTATTTCTGGAGTCTCAACTGGAAACATCATCGAGCAAGGTTCCAGTACTCCGGGAACAGCCGATGCAACTGGAACACTGACAGCTTCAGATTTGGATACTGCCGATACTGTTAAATGGGCAGTAACCCAGCCTCAAGGACAAATGGGGACACTCTCCATTGACCAGCAAGGTCACTGGCATTATCGATTAGACAATACAATTGGGAGCGCGACAGACAAGTTAGCGGCTGGTGAGCATCAATCAGAATCCTTTTGGGTTACAGCCACCGATAGTGCTGGAGCAACCGTTCCTCATAAAATTGTTATCGATGTACAAGGTAGCAACGACAATCCAGTAGTTAGTGGTTGGACGCAGCTCCCTGCCGGAAAAGAAGATCAACCAGTAACAATAAAAGCATCGGATCTTTTGGCGCATACGAGCGATGTAGATACTACCGATATTTTGCATGTGAGTAATTTGCAGGCCACACACGGTAGCCTCACAGACAACAAGGACGGTACTTACACTTTCACACCAGATAAAGATTTCAATGGTGAGATTAAACTAACGTACGACGTAGTTGATGGACATGGTGGTAGCGTCAGTACTCAAGCAAAATTCGATCTTACGGCGGCTCCTGATAATGCCATTATCACCGATGCTCAAACCAATGCCGATCTGCGTGGAGTTACAGAAGATCGTGGCTACATAGATACTCATTACCAAATACACTACGAAGGCAAATTAAACATCCAAGACCCTGACGCAGGTGAAGCCCAGTTTGATCCAAACATTGGGCCACAAACCTATCAGGGTATCGGCTATGACACGAAGCTTGGTGGACATGTAGTGCTCATGCGTGACGGCCACTACACCTACACGATCGACAATCGCAATATACAAAACTTGGCGCAAGGTGAGGTGAAACACGATTCTGCGGTAATACGATCGGTAGATGGCACCACACATACCATTGAGCTGACGGTTCATGGCACTAACGATGCACCTACCATTAATGCTCAATCTCATTCGGTTATGGAAGGCGGTAGCGTTCTGCAAGGGCAAATGGTCGGTCAGGATATAGATACTGGCGCGTCATTAACTTATAGCGCGCCCCAGGTTGATGGTTTGGTGGTAAATCCAGACGGCAGTTACAGCTTCAACCCTAGTCACTCTGCATATCAATCGTTAGCATCAGGTGTCGCTAAAACCCTTACTATTCCAATCACTGTCACAGATGAACACAACGTAAGCAGCACTCAAAACCTCTCAATCACCGTCACAGGGGTCAACAACTCAGCGGTTATTGGTGGTGTGGATACTGGGGGTGTCACAGAAGGCAACGCCGGACAAAACATGTCTCCAGATTACGCCCAACCAGGTATGGCTAAATTAGGACAAGCGGCATTATCAGCTACTGGTAAGTTGGATATTTCTGATCAAGATAGTGGTGAGTCACAATTTGACCCTAAAGGTGGCGCTTGGAACAACTCGTACCATGGTCAGTACGGACACTTACTATTAAACACTGATGGTACCTGGCATTACCATGTTACGGTTGGTAGCGTTGACTGGGTGGGCAACAGAAAAACAACTGTTGGAACGACCATAGACCAACTAGGTGAAAATCAAACTCTTACAGATACCATTACCGTTTATTCTAAAGACGGTACGTCACACGACATTGTTATTACGATTCATGGAAGCAACGACAAACCTTATTGCGCTTCTGAAGTACAACTAAATTCGGGTAGAGAAGACTCCGCCCAAACCATCACGACAACCGAGTTACTGGCTAATACTGTCGACGTTGACGCTAACGATACTGGCAAACTCGTTATTGCTAATTTGCATGCTGATCATGGTTCAATTCGAGACAACCACGACGGTACTTATACTTTCACTCCAGATAAAGACTATAACGGTCAAGTACACTTCACCTACGATGTAAAAGATGCGCATTCAGGTGTGACGCATACGGGGGCTAGGATGACGTTAGCGCCAGTAGGTGACGCTGCAATAATTGCCGGCACCGATACAGGTTCAATAACCGAAGATAAACACGTTTTGCCAGATTCAATGCATCGCATTCAAGTGGTGGGTAGCCTTTCAGTATCGGACCCTGATGCTGGTGAAGACCACTTCAGAGCGTCGGGAGCGTTTGGACATGAAAGGGCTATCAGTGACCCCTTCCAAGGAGAAATGCACATCGACCGTTATGGCAATTGGGATTACGTTCTAGCAAATGGCAATCCAGCAGTACAAGCCCTAAAGCAAGGTGAAACGAAAGATGTCATCTATGAGGTTCATTCTGCTGATGGGACGTCACACCTTATTACAATTACTGTTACAGGCACCAATGATGCTCCCACAGTATCATCATCAGTCACCTTAGCGGCAGGAAGAGAAGACTCAGGTGTGACCTTGCAAGCCTCTGACTTACTTGCTAATGCCAGTGACATTGACCATGACGCACAACTGAGCATACACAATCTCTCTGCCGACCACGGAAAAGTTACAGACAACCATGATGGTACTTTCCGTTTTACACCAGATAAGGATTACACTGGTCCAGTCCAGTTTAGCTACCAAATACAAGATGAGCATGGTGCGTCTGTACAGCAAACCGCTTCGATGAACCTAGCTCCGCAAGATGATGCAGCGGTTATTGGCGGAAAAGATACGGGAGATGTCACCGAAGACCATAATTTGGCTTCAAGCGTTTCAGGGTTAGCCGGACAGCTGGATACGTATGGCACACTGACGGTAACGGATCCAGATGCGGGTCAGTCTGAGTTTGATGCCAAGCTTTTAGCTAACGCATACCATACCCAGCTTGGCGGACGTTTGTACATCAATGACAGAGGCGATTGGGGTTACTCAGTTGACAACAGTAAACCTGCTATCCAACAGCTCGGGCAAAACGAAACCCTCACTGACACCATCACCGTTCACTCCAAAGATGGCACCACCCACGATATCGTCATCACCATTCATGGAACCAATGATGCACCAACGATATCGAGTGAGGTACAACTCAACTCGGGTAAAGAGGACATCGCTCAAACTATTACAGCAGCAGATTTGTTGGCCAATGCTATCGATGTTGATCATAACGACCAAGGCCAACTGAGTATCGCCAATCTCATGGCCGACTATGGTTCGATAAAAGATAACCACGACGGTACTTATACTTTCACTCCAGATAAAGACTATAACGGTCAAGTACACTTCACCTACGATGTGAAAGACGCTCATTCAGGTGTGACGCATACTGGAGCGAACATGATACTGACTCCAACTGGAGATGCGGCTCGTTTCTCTGGTACGGATACGGGGGCTCTTACCGAAGATCACCACGTTCAAGGTGATGCTCAACACACCGTATTTACAACAGGTGTTTTGGATGTCATTGACCCAGATTCTGGGGAAGATCAATTTAGAGCAACCCGAAACGCTCATGCATTGCATGATCCGTATGGCGGAACACTCACGATAGGTAAAGCGGGCGATTGGTCTTACAGTGTGCCGAATGGCAATGTGCAGCATTTAGGTAAGGGGGAGACTCACCAAGTAAGTTATGAAGTGCAAAGTGCCGGAGGCGATAAACATACTATTACCCTCACCATCCACGGCACTAATGACGCCCCAACGGTATCTGCTGATGTACAGCTCAATCCAGGTAAAGAAGACGCGACCCAAGTCATCACCCAAGCAGAACTCCTTGCTAATGCTACTGACATCGACAGCAATGATCGCGGTCAGCTTTCTATCTCTCAACTTACCGTGGATCACGGCTCGGTTTTAGATAATGGTGACGGCACATACACGCTACTTCCAGAAACTGATTACAGCGGCCCACTGCACTTTCACTACCAAGTGAACGATGCCCATGGAGGAAGTACTCCAGCGTCTGCTGCCATGACTGTGGATTCAGTTAATGATCGGCCTGACGTGCAGTCAATTGATGAACGATTGAAAGAAGATTCAAGCAATCACCACGCTGTTGATCTACTCACAGGCGCAACGGACAAAGAAGGCGACGCTTTATCTGTTTCGCAAATCAGCTACTCAGTCGACGGTGCCGCTAAGACCAATCATTTACCAGACGGTTTTACTTTAGGGACAGATGGCCATTCCATCGTCGTTGATGCTACCCACTCTGCATTTCAACATTTATCGGTAGGTCAAACACAGCAAGTTGTGGTGAGTTACCTTGTCGATGATGGGCATGGTGGGCAAACTCCGCAAACGGCAACCTTCACTATTGAAGGAACGGACGATAAAGCCGTACTCACATCCAATGTCATTCAGATGACTGAATCTGAGGCGTTAAAGAGTAAAACATCGGTTTATCAAGGTAATTTGCAACTGACCGACCCCGACACAGGGGACCACACCCAGTTCGCGTTTAGTGGGCGTTATATGGGGCAAGGTTATGCGCCCGGAAGCTTGTATATTTGGCCAGATGGTTCTTACAAGTTTACGATGGAATATGCAACGAACCGTCATGCCGATGATCTGGTCGATAGTTTACATCAGGGGGAGTCTTTAGAGTTCCCATATCAAATCAGGACAAGTGATGGCCAAAGGCTCAATATCATCGTTAAAGTGACGGGAGAAGATGACAATGCGCGAATCACCGTTGGTCAGTACTCATCACTTGCCAATCACGCCTATGAAGATAACTTAGCGCCGGGCAGCACGCCAAATCAAGTTTGGAGTGGCGGTAATCTACATGTTATCGATCCTGACCATGGTCAAGCAGGTTTTGTCGCGCAAAGCTTTGACACACAGGAAGGCGGTCACTTCTCAATCAATGTTCGAGGAGTATGGCAGTACACCATAGACAACTCCAAACTTCAGCATTTGGGTGAAGGACAAAGCTACCAGAAAACATTTACGGTCGAATCCATTGATGGAACGGCTCAGCAAGTAATTACAGTAACAGTTCACGGCACTAACGATGATCCAGTGGTGACAGCATCAATCACTTTGCCACAAGGCACCGAAGATACCCCCGTTGTGTTACAGGCATCCGACTTATTAGCGAATGCGACTGATATTGATGACAACAGTCACCTGTCGGTTCACAACCTGACTGCCGACCATGGGATGGTCGTCGATAACCATGATGGAACATTTAGTTTTACACCCGAACAAAACTACAATGGAAGAGTCGTTTTTCACTATGACGTCACCGATGAACATGGTGGACATGTTCAAACCAACGCTTCCATGACCCTAGCGCCAGTTGATGACAAAGCCGTATTTTCAGGGCAAGACACAGGAAACGTCACTGAAGACCAACAGGTTCAAGGTAACAGCCAACAAACGATTTTTACCACCGGAGTTCTCGATGTTACCGACCCCGATTCGGGTCAAGATCATTTCCACGCCACTCTCAACGCTCATGCCCTCCATGATAATTTCGGGGGTAGTCTTTCAATTAGGCAAGCTGGAGATTGGACCTATAGTGTTCCCAATGCCAATGTTCAACACCTATCCCAAGGTGAAACCGCTCAAGTTGAATATGAAGTACAAAGTGCCAGCGGTGAAAAACATTCCATCGTCATTACTATTCATGGCACCAACGACACTCCGACAATCACTAGCCAGACTTCTACTCCATCCGTAGATGAAGACTCAGGCCTAACCGCAAGCGGTTCAGTGTTGATATCGGATGTCGACCATAGCGATCACCTTTCCGTCGCCATTGATGCTCAACATCAGCCGAAATTTGGTCAGGTCGTCTTTGATGACAAAACAGGAACATGGCAGTACCAGGTCAATGACAACAATCCGACCGTCGACGCTCTCAATGACGGTGACACTTTAACCGACAAGTTCCGCATTACAGTTGATGATGGACACGGAGGCACGGCATCTAAAGAAGTACAAGTTGTCATTAATGGACATACTGACAGACCAATTACCCCAACATTAGTTGTCTCCCCGCAAATAACTGGGGGTGCAGGTCACCAAGACCTTCATGCCTCATTGGGCACACCACCGCAGCAAACAAGTGGTTCGCAACATAGTGGTTGGGGAATAATGGGAGCAGCTGGCCATGTCGTCACTAGCCTACATGGTCAGTTTGGTACGTTACACGTAGACCCAAACACTGGCCATCTAGATTACGATTATGGGGCATCTTCGGGTGTAATCAAAACACATACCGGTGGCAGTTATGGAGCCGGTACCGATGAAACTGACACTTTCATTCTAACTGTAGGCGGCGCGCAAAATTCACAAGTGGCGGTTCACTTGCACCTTCACTCACAATCCGTTCATGGTCACAGTGGGCACCATATTGATTTAACAACGCTTACTGGTATTGATGTTTCACCATTAGCGCCCCCACCGCCTCCGCCACCAGTTATGTCGCAGGCTGACGAGCCTATGGACGAAGAGTCACTTGAAGCTGACGTTATGTTGACTTCAGATGACGTTACTAATGACGAAGAACAGGGCACTAAGCAAGATAATTTTGCAAACACCGAAGACACTCAACATGGTGCGGCCGCATATCTCTCTGCATTGGGGATTGAGCCTGTAAAGGCTGCTTCCGATATGCCTGGGCAGGTAGCATTACCTGACGATATTGATCTGGTTCTTGCAGATGACACGGATTCGATAGACACATCATTTGTTGGTGCTGATGAGTTGGAATCAGCCTTGCAACATGACGATGATAAAGGCGATAAACATACCGACCTCATCAATCCAGATGAACATCATGATCAAGACGACCCGAGCAGTTTCATTGACCCTTACTAAACCAAACCATAAGAGAACGGGCAGCGAATATGCTGCCCGTTCTCTTAATTCAATAATCCATTTGGTCGTTAACGCTCTCCGAAAGCAACACTGACATTAGTATAAATAGGCTTCCAAAGGTATTGGAAAACAGATTTTTCTCCTGTGGTTATATCCGCTTCTCCAGTCATACCTGGGAGAATGGAAAATCGCTCCGGATCATCATGAAAAAATGGTTTATCAACCGATACCACCACTTCATAAAAGATCTCACCACGTTCATCTTGGCTAGTCGTTGGTGAAATGTTCTCTACCTTTCCTTGTAATGCTCCAAAGCGGCTGTAATCGAACGCATCTACCTTAATTCTTGCGGACTGTCCTTCACGCACAAAACCAATATCTCTTGGAGACAATCTGGCTTTGAAGTTTGCTTTTCCAGTGAGCGGCACAATTTCTACTACTGTTCCTCCTGGTTGAATGACCCCGCCAACTTGAGTACTCGGCACGCTTTGAACTAGGCCTTTTAACGGAGAGACAACCACAGTATTAGAGACTTTAGCTTCGCTAGAACGCACTCGCGCGTTTAGTGCCGACAAATCGGATACGGCTTTGGAACGTTCGTCACTCACCTTAACCCGAGCCTCTGCCAGAAGCTGCTCTATCTTCTGCTCATTCGTTGCAGCTTGCTTCTCTAGAACTGCCCGCTTACCAGAAGCTTCTGCTATTTGCTGTTCAATACTCGCCAGCTTTTGCCGCATCTCTAACACTCTGACCTTTGAAATGCTCCCTGACTCTAACCCTTTTTCCAAAATGGTTAACTCTTGCCTTGTTGCAGACACCTGCTTCTCGTAGGAAGGCAAGGCTCTGTTCACGGAGCGCAACTGCTCGGCAATTTGTTCACTGTCTTTCTCAAGAACCACACGTTGTTGATAAAACAATGCCTTCTGCGCACTCAGCTGCGCTTGCTGTTCACTGACCAACTCAGGGTATTCAACAGCATATAGTGAAAAGTCTGGTTCTCGTTGGTCAAGCAATGCGTTCATTCTTTCAATGGCAAGTGCAAGAGTCACTTGTTGAGATTTCAACTCATCGAGAGTTGTAGTTTGAAAAGTGGCATCAAACTCGACCAAGGCTTGGCCTTCTTCCACTAATTCTCCTTCTTCAACAAGTACTCGTTTTAACTTCCCACCGATCTCACTCTGTAAGACTTGTCTTTCCCCTTCTGGAATTACAGCACCCTTTGCTTTGGCTATTTCATCTACCTTAGTCACCAAAGACCAAACTACAAAAACAACGACACAAAGCGCAACAGCCCATGTAGCAACGGCCAAGGATTTAGCGGTTGCCTTTGATTCAACTAGCTCACCATATTGTTGCTTAGCCATTCGATACCTCTTCATCAACCACATTTTGACTAACGTTATTTACAGCAGCTGAATCAGACTTTAAAGGCCCTGCATAAGCTACAGCGCCGTCATTCAACACGACGACCTTATCAGCCAGTTTGATCAGTTCTGGATCATGTGAAGAAAAAACAATCGTCGCTTTGCCGCGTTTACCATTGATGAACTCCATAAACACTTGCTTAGCTTGTGGGTGGTAATCCGGAACAGGATTGTCCATCAACATGAGCTTATAGTCATAGACAATGGCCTTTGCGTCGATCAACACCTGAGCAACGGTTCCAGAAAGCATATCGAATAGGCTATCCGGGATAAGTGAACTAATGACTGTATCTAGGCCATCAGGTAAGGATTCAAACCACGAATGACCACCAACTATGTTCAGAGCCTGAATCAGTTGTTGATCAGTTATTTGGTTCCCATCTGACAGCCACTCCCGAACCGACAATGAAAGCAAATCGGGATAAGCTGCTCGTATGAAGCACCAATGCCGGAACAACAAGGGATCATATTGCGATAAATTCACGCCCTCGAGTTCAACTGAACCATTCTGAGCCATTTGCAAACCGGCCAGCACTTCTAATAGGGTCGACTTACCACTGCTCGATGGTCCCGCTATCGCCACAATTTCCCCTCGCCCTACACTAAAGCTCACTGCAGAGAGTGCCGGTTTAGACTGTTTGGGATAACGAAATGTCACTTGATCAACGTTCAAGCTTGGTGCGCCTTCTGGCAAGGGATGATGCTGGTAACTAAAATCGCGTTCAGAGGGCTGAGTTAATAAGCGATTAATCTGTAGCTTAGACTGACTAAAACTGGAGAACCTTGACGCGCTGTTGGCGAGCATTTGAGCGGGACCTGTCACGCGAGAGATCAGCATCATTGACGCAATCAACCCTCCAGGGGTAAGTACCTGTTCAAAAATTAAGTCGATCCCAAAGCCCATTACCGCAATGGTAGAGCAAAGGGTTATGGCATAATAAATAGAGGTAAATTTATGTTGGCGTACCGCCTGTTCGAAACCTATTTTCGCCGCCAGGAAGTTAGCTTTCTCAAATCTCTTTAGCCAATAGCCAGCAAAGCCTGAACTGCGCAGGAAGATGAGCTTCGCAGATAATTCATTGATTAGGTTTTGTCGGTTGGTGCCTGCAATCGTCGACTGCATAGCGCCTTTCTGCGTAACACTGATCGATCGTTTAGCAATGAGGGCATACAACAACAACGCAACAATAGGGACTAGTACTAACCAACCACCGAGGGCGCCAATTGCCACAATAAAAATCATAACAAATGGCAGATCAAATAGTGCTCCTCCTAGCGGTCCCGCAAGAACGCTTGCTACTCGCTCAGACAACAAGACTTGATTCTGTTGGTTAGCGGTTGTCGATTGTTGATTCTGAGCATAGGAGTTTTTCAACAGCTTCTTTACTAAAGCTTGGGATACTTCTCGACTCACTCGATTCGACAAACTCACCAACACTCGGCTACGTAGGGTCCTCAGTAACCCCATCATTACCAGTAACAGGCCTGCTCCGACCGCAATTCCCATCAGCTCATGTGCGGCATCACCACCGATGACATGGTCATAAATAGTCATTGTGATAAAAGGAACACTCAGCGCAAAGACATTTGTAAACAAGCTAATCAATAGTAATTTGGGGATTATAGACTTAAAGGCTTTAAGCCTTTCTCCCACCGAATCGATTGGGTGTTTCTCTAGTGGCAATCCTAGTATGACAACATTGAAGTCGACGTTCTTAGCGCTGTTCAGAGCAGAATAATCAGTTAATACATCTATGGTGTCATCACTATAAAAAATAAGAACGTGCTTTCCACCTTGCTCTCGTGACACATTAGACGTGACTTCATAAGGCAAGTGAATTCGGTCAAACAATGACAACAATTCATCGACGTTATGTATGCCGTTTTCTTCAATCCACTGCTTAGCAAATAGTTGGATGTTAGTACTGACTTCCAAACTCTTTAACAGAGCAGAGCTGGCTTGTTCATAGCTGTTGATCACGCCGCTTCTCCTTGCTTACTCTGTTCAATCACTACAGACTTGTCGGCTAAATTAATGAGCTCAGAATAATGGCTAACAAGGATAATAATGCGACCCTGCGCTTTTTCTTCTTGAAGCACCTTGACGAGTGAAGCCAACCCGTCAAGGTCTAAAGAGGCATCAGGCTTATCGAGAACTACAATATTGGCGGGAGTTGCCAGTTGAGTTGCCAAATTTAGAAGTTTTATATTACCCATGCTTAACGGACTTGAAGGGGTGTGTCCTACTTTTGTTTCAAGGCCTTCGCTTAACTGCGCTAGCTTGCTACTTAAGCCTAACTTTTCCGCATATTGTTGCGCTCTATCGGTTTTTTCCGGATCAAATCCACATAGGTTGTCAAGCAAGGTACCACTTACCAGCTGACCTTTTACACCCGCGTACGAGGTTAAGGCAGAGAGAACTGATAGGCTACGAGGGTTACCATTGATTTCCACCTGACCACTTTGGATTTCATCTATACCCGCCAGTATCCCGGCGAAAAAACTATCAACGTGCCTATCTTGGCTGGATAAATGAAGTATCTCTCCACGATTGACACTCAATGAGGTAATGTAGAGTCTGCCATACCTGTGGGCTTTAAGCTTAGTGATAACGAGAGTGTCAACTGTCTCGCCAGTGTCAGGTAGTTCGTGTTCAGTGGGGAGTATCTGTATTTGCTGAATAGAGTGGTTGGCTGTGTGTATGGTATTTAGTTTCACACGCATACCGATTAATGCGCTCAAGGGAGCGACAGCTCGTCCCGACAATATGGAGCATGCAGCTAGACCACCGGTCGTTAAGTCCCCATTCAAAACCCACAAAGCCCCTGTCACAACAATTACGACCGATGTCATCAGCGATGCAAGCTGAATGAACTCAAGTGCAAAGGCATTTTGCTGCTCTTCACTCGATTTGGATAGAAACCTGGCATCGTTTGAGCGCTTGAATTGACTGTATAATCGAGACTCAACGGCTTGTCGCTTAATGCCTTGCAGCGTTTGTCCCAACAAAAGCATAAAACTTTTTCGCTCTTGATCTTTCTGTGATGCGTGCTTTCCAAGGCGTCTAGATTTTAGTGAAACCAACCAAACAATAATGGTCGCCGTTGCCCACACCGCTATTGGGACAGCGACTAAACTGCCACCTATGTAGAACACCAAGGACAAAAACAATAACGCAAATGGCAAATCTATAAATCCAGCGACAATTCCACCCGAGTACCATTCACGTACTTTGGAGATTGAAGATAAGCCGTTATCAACTCCAGCCGCTCCGACTATTCTCAGCGCATCTGGCTTAGATGAAGTCACTCTTGTCACTAACTCATCAAACGTAGCCTTTTCGGTATTACTGGCTGCAGCAGAGAGTAACCAACTGCGGACGAAACGAATCAAGGCCTCTAGTAGTACCGCGATACATGCACCTGCGATTAACAACGTTGCAGTACCGTAGCTCTGATTCGGTAAAATCCGATCGTAAATCTGTAGAACCGTAAGAGGTACTGCGAGAGATAAGAGATTGATTAGGATAGAGGGAACGAATACCTTCCCAATGACGTCTTTGTCGACAGTGCGTGTTAGCCGCATACCTAGCCCCCATATGGCCTCGTAAGATAAGGCTGGTACAAGGTAAGCGATATTTCAAGTTAAGAGATTGAATTTACGAGTAAATTTTGTTCAAACTTTCTAATTGATCATTTAAATACCTTCGCACACTCGAAGACACCGCGGAAGTAGTGTGTATAGATCCAAGCTTTACGAGTGGATACACAATCATGAGACACTACACATATCAAACTTAAAGTGGATATCACTGTTAGTCCTTCTAAAGAAAAAGCTACTAGTTTCTTCATGGGGGTTATGCATCTGTCACGTAATGGGGCATGAATGAGTTAGGTTATAATGACCGCAAATGGCACATTACAGCTGCACGATTCCGCAGCTCCTCAATCTCACCTATGTCAGACCGAGTATGAGCCTCCACAACTAACTCGAGTTTGAATATGCAAATGGCAACAGTCAACCGACTACCAAACCTGATCTAAATCAACTCCGCTCTCGCTTTCAGTGATCCACCACAATCTCCCTGAATAGAATTTCTAACTGGCTCGGTCTGGCTTAGAAGTGGATTGTTCTAAGCTTGTGTTCTGTGCTGTGTTCGTCACTCCAAGAGCACAACAAGAAGGAGTTGTTTTGAGACTGTTTTCCCTCTATGCCCTGTGTTTGCTGGCGTTGCTCTACTTTTGCTGCCCCATGGCTAAAACCCGCGCCGAAGGCGGTGATGCTTCAAAGCCAGATGAAGTAACGCAACCCCAAGCGGGTTTTAGCGGTGAAGAGGGCGAATTCGCAGCAGACTTTAGCCTACAACGGCTGGACGGCTCGACATTTCAGCTCAGTGATTATCGGGGTAAAAAAGCGGTTTATCTGGTGTTCTGGAATACCTGGTGCGGCCACTGTATTAAAAAAGTACCAGCACTTAAGGCGCGTTATGGTGCGCTAAAAGACCAGATCGAGTTTCTGGCGATCAACACCAGCTGGAGTGATTCCCCTGCCCTTATCAACGACTTTATCGCCGAGTATCAGACCAATTACCCGATGGCGTTGGATGATGGCGCCAGGATCACCAAGCAGTACAAAGTGTGGGGCTCTCCCACTGAGTTTATTATCGATATTAATGGCGTAATCCAATTGCGCGATGGCATTCCTGAAGACTGGCAGCCTCACATTGCTCAGTGGAACCATTACCAAACGGAGTGTCGTCAGGAGGAGCTGTGTTGAAGACTGAAGCGTTAAAGGCAGGAGCACAGCCTGAACAAAAACCAGAAAAAAACTCCAAAGCGGTTTTTCAGCTGGGTGTTAGTCGCCGCGAGTTTTTGCGAAGCACCACCGCAGTTGGCTTGCTTGCTGGTTTGCTCGCCACTAAACCTGCTTTGGCAGCGGTAGATGGAAAAGCCCCCGATCCGTTCGCCAAGCGCGATGCGGAACCGGCATTCAAACCTGATGAAAAAGCGGTGCTGAGTGCAGTACAGATGCAACTGTTCCCAGATGATGGTGACGGACCCAGTGCAAAAGATCTGCATGCCCTCGATTATCTGATCTGGGCAGTCGATGATCCCCCCAATCTTGAAGAGGGTGATAAGGCGTTTATCCGGCGCGGCATAGGCTGGCTTCAGGACCTCTCAAACAGCAAACATGGCAAAGGGTTTGTCGGCTTATCGACAACACAACAATCAGAGCTGATGAAACAGATCAGCCAAAGTCAGGCGGGTGAAAACTGGTTGTCGCTGTTGCTCTATTACCTGATGGAAGCATTGACGCTGGACCCGGTTTACGGTGGCAACCCCGATGGCATCGGTTGGCAATGGTTGAAGCATCAACCCGGCTACCCTCGCCCCACTAAAGACACTACTTATCATCAGTACGTATAAAGGCCAATAATGAAAAAACCAGATCATGAGTTTGATATCTGCATTGTTGGCAGTGGCGCTGGCGCCGGCCCAGTCGCCCATACCCTGGCCGAAGCTGGATACTCAGTCGGTATGCTGGAGAAAGGCGGTTGGTACAAAGAGAGCGACTTTTTTAAAGATGAACAATTGGGTCGAAACCGCGCCTTCCGTTCCAAGTTAAAAGATGAGCGCCATGTGCTGGAAGAGCCTGACGATGATGGTAGCTGGTACAGCGATACCACGTCGCAATTTTGGGGGGGCAATATTGTTGGTGGTGCCAGCAACTTTATGAGCGGCTATTTTCATCGGCTAAAACCGATCGATTTCCGCCTGAAGTCGGAGTTTGGCCAGATTAAAGGGGCTAACACGACTGACTGGCCAATCAGCTATGAAGATCTTGAGCCCTACTACACCAAAGTAGAGCAGCTGGTAGGTGTTTCAGGAAAGGTGGTTCAGCATCCATTTTTGGAGCCGCGCTCAACGCCTGACTACCCATTCCCACCGACCGCAGAACACCCCATTGCGAACAGATTTGATACCACCTGTAAACAACTGGGCTTTCATCCATTGCCCATGGCTCGGGGGATTTTATCTGCCCCCTTTAATGGCCGAAACAGCTGCGAATACTCAGGCTACTGCGGCAGTTACGGCTGTCACTCGGGCGCTAAAGCCAGCTCAAGAGCGGCGCTATTAGATCAGGTCGTCGCCAAAGGCCACTGTCAGATCATCCCCAACGCCAAGGTGTATCGCCTGAACAGCAATGAAAGCGGACAAGTTACATCAGCAGATTACTTTGACCGTGACGGCGCGTCGGTTCGGGTCCAAGCAAAAATATTTGTCGTGGCTTGTTATGCCATTGAAAGTGCGCGCTTGCTGTTGAGTTCGCCGGGCGCAAAACACCCGAAAGGCTTAGGTAATAACTATGGCCAGGTGGGTAAAAACCTGCACTGCTGCGCGGGTGGCACTGGTCATGGCGTATTTGATTATGACAAGTTCTCGGAGGTTGAAGCCGCCCAGTTTCATGTACGTGGTCCGTTCTTTAATCGAGCACTGCAGGACTGGTATGTGATTAACGATCCCAAAGTGTTCAACTCGCCAGTGAAAGGCGGCACCCTGGATTTTGTTTTTGATCCGCCGTCTCCCACTGCTGAAGCCAACAGCCTGAAATGGCAGGATGGCCAATTGATATGGGGAACCAAGCTAAAGCAGCGGCTTAAGTCCCACTTCACCCGACAGAAAGATTTTAAGTTTGAAGTATTCTGCGACTGGCTGACCAACGACGAATGTTATGTATCACTGGATCCCCACGAGAAAGACAAATGGGGTAGCCCGGTTGCCAAGGTGCGTGCAGGCTATCATCCCCATGACCTAAAAGTGGCGCAGTATCTGGTTGATAAGGGCGTCGAAGTGATGAAAGCCATGGGTGCCCAGCGCGCCTGGGGTAATGCATTTACCTCCCCTACCTCTAACCTGGTGGCTGGCGGCTGCCGGTTTGGCAATGATCCAAAAACTTCAGTACTGGATGCTGATTGCCGGGTGCATGGTGCCGATAACTTGTTTGTCAGTGACGGAAGTTTTATGCCGAACGGTGGCAGTGTGACACCGACATTTACCATTTACGCCAACGCGTTCCGTGTAGCAGATAAGATTAAGGCGCAGTTAGGAAGCAAGCGTTAGTAGTAGTCTCTAGAGGTAGTATGTAAACGAGGGGAGTTAATGAAACAGTATTCGTTTTAAAGGCGACAGGTGGCAAATAACACCACCTGTTCGCACTTCAGCGGTCTAGCTTTTATCGTTAACATTAACGATTGAAAAAGCGACCACGAGGCAAGGTTTCACCTGCTTTCAACTGCTGTTGCCACTGTCTGAACGCGGCATCGCCTTTAGTTTTCTTACTTGCTTTAGTACTGGCCTTATTAGCCGCTTTTGCAGCTACTTTAGCCTTTGGCTTTGCTGCCGCTTTCGGCGTACTTTCTGCACTAGGCTCTGCAGGAGTTGCTTCTGCAGGTACTGGCTTGGCAGCGCCTTTGTTGGCCGCTCGCTGTTTAAAATCAGCGACCCAGTTTTCCAGTGTCCATTCTGACAAGGTCGCCACACCGGTTTGCGCATCGTCGAATGATTCTGCAGCGCTACCTGTCCAGGCGTAACCCTTACCGACTTTTACCAGATCAAATTCAGCTTCACCAAGCCCAGTTTCAGAGGCAACTGCCTCAAGAATCGCTTTTCGCGTGATACGTGGCATAACCCTTGTGTTTCCTTTTATCCGTAATCGCTAAAATTCATAGGGTTGCGGATTATATAGGCAGCTAATTCCCCCTTTCAAGCAAGGGTAATCGAGAGAGTAAACCGATACTGCCGTTCACTCCCGGTCATACCCTCTAATAAGCCTGTTTAACTATGGCGAACCTCAAGCGGCCTTTGCCTTTTTTCCTGACGCAACCGAAGGAACTTCTCAGCACCAATAATCACGTAAATGGCAAAACCAACCAAAACAATATGGAACCAATCGCTCAGGCTGATTGGTGCGGTCTCAAACAGTCGGTTCATCAGCGGGTTGTGCGTAAACAGATATTGGGCGAATGCCATCGCACCTATGCCTACCCATATCCACATATTGCTGAACAAACCCAAGTGGAACATGTTGTAACGCAACGAACGGCAGTTCAGCAGATAGAACGACTGCCCCACTGCAAACACATTCACGGCAATGGTACGTGCCTGTTCGATGCTTGCGCCCTGATAAAGTGCCCACTCAAACAGTCCGAAACTGCCAATGAGAAGCAACACCCCAACCAATGCAATACGCACCAAAATCTCACTACTGAGAATGGACGTTCCGGGTGTTCGCGGTTCTCGCGCCATAATTCCCGGTTCATGGGGCTCGAACGCCAGTGTCAGCCCAAGCAAAACCGCCGTCGTCATATTGATCCACAGTGCCTGGACAGGCAATACAGGTAAGGGTTCTGCAAGCAATACGGCAACCATGATCACCAGCCCCTGGCCAGCGTTGGTTGGCAGGATCCAAGTGATAAACTTAAGTAGGTTGTCGAACACGCCGCGTCCTTCCTCAACAGCGGCTTTAATGCTGGCAAAGTTGTCATCGGTCAGCACCATGTCAGAAGCCTCTTTTGAGACTTCGGTTCCGGTCTGGCCCATGGCAACACCAATGTCTGCGCGCCTAAGTGCCGGCGCGTCATTCACACCATCGCCCGTCATCGCCGTTACTTGCCCGCTGGCTTGCAGCGCTTCAACTAATCTCAGTTTTTGCTCTGGCGAAACTCTGGCAAACACAGCAGTATCGAGGCTAGCCTGGATCAACTGCTCATCAGACAGGTGAGTCAATTGTTGGCCGGTGAGTGTATTTGGGATCTGCCCTTGCTCAAGACGCTCATCCAGTCCTATCTGTCCAGCGATAGCCCCCGCCGTGATAGCATGATCACCGGTGATCATCTTGATACGCATGCCCGCTTTTTGACAAGCTCGCACAGCTTGGACCGCTTCGTCCCTGGGTGGATCGATCATGCCCTGCAAGCCAATAAACTCGAGTCCTTCTTTAACGTCAGCGTGGTCGATGCCTTCAGTTGTCTGAGCCATTGTTTTGCGAGCAAATGCCAATACGCGTAACCCTTGACTCGCCAAGGTCTCAACTTGCTTGTTGATCAGGTCTGCATCCAATGCTTGCTGCTGTTCTGAGTCAGACAGCATGGTGCTGCAGCTAGCCAGCACCCGCTCAACCGAGCCTTTCATATAAACAATGGCCTCGTTTCCGCGATGCAGCGTCGCCATGTATTGGTATTCAGACTCGAAAGGAATGGTGTCGATGCGTGGCAAACTATCGGCCTCTGATTGACGTTGTAGGCTCGCTTTACCTGCGAAAACCAGCAGTGCACCTTCGGTAGGGTCGCCCTCTACTTTCCATCCATGTTCGACTTGTTTAAGCACTGAGTCGTTACACAGTAAGCCTGCACGGGCCAGTTCAGTGAGTTGCGGCTCCTCCTGCAGTTGAATAGGTTTATCACCCAAGCTTACTTCGCCGTCTGGTGAATACCCTGTACCCGTAACTTGCATCTGTTTGCCGGCGGTCCAAACCTGACACACCGTCATTTCATTGCGAGTGAGGGTACCGGTTTTGTCTGAGCAGATGACAGTCGTGCTACCCAAGGTCTCTACTGCGGGTAACCGGCGAATAATCGCGTTGCGCTTGGCCATTCGAGCAACACCGATAGCCAGAGTGATGGTTACCACCGCTGGCAAGCCTTCTGGGATCATTGCCACGGCCAGCGCTACTGCAGCCATAAACATGTCAACCATTGAGCCGCCATGCCAGATACCCACAGCAAAGGTGATCGCAGCAAGGACTAAGATGGCATACAGCAGGATTTGACTGAATCTGGCGATATTACGCGTCAGTGGTGTATCAAGAATTTCAGCACTGGCAATGAGTTCGGAGATTTTACCAATCTCGGTGTTATCCCCTGTCTCGACAACCACACCCACCGCCGTACCATAGGTGACCAATGTTGATGAATAGGCCATATTGACGCGATCTCCGAGAGTCGCCTCTTGTTCCACCACATCAATTCGCTTCTCAACGGGTACGGATTCTCCGGTCAACGCTGATTCGTCTACCTGAAGGTTCCTAACCTGCACAAGCCGGAGGTCAGCGGGCACCTTATCACCCGACGCAAGCAACACGATGTCACCAGGAACCAACTCGGTTGCATCAATCCGCTGTTTCTCACCATTGCGAAACACCAGTGTCTCACTCGTCAATGATTTGGAGAGCGCATCCAATGCACTTAGCGCCTTACTTTCTTGGAGGAATCCGATGACGGCATTAATGACAACGACACCAAAAATAACACTGGAGTCGACGATGCCGCCGAGTATCAATTTAACGATGGCTGCTGCCAGCAGGATATAAACGAGGGGCTGATGAAACTGGAGAAGAAACCGCACCAACGGCCCCTGCCCCTTGCGTTGGGTAATACGGTTCAGGCCAAATTTTTCTTTACGTAATGATACTTCTTCGGAGGCTAGCCCTTGTTCAATAGAGCTGTTCAGCAGGTCTTTTACTTGTTGCTGAGGCAGGTTATGCCAACACTTGTTGAGTGAGTCTTCCATGCTAGTTCCCTTAGGCTGCCATGAGCCAGTTTGAAAACTGTGAAGGAGTTGCAACGCGTTAATTTTTATTACGAAATTTTCTTCTTTCCAGTTCACCACTGTTCGATAGAAATAGAAAAAAAGTTACCGAACATGAAAAATCTGTTCACTGAATGAGAGCTTGGATTTGAATCTTGGTTCCGCAAAACAGGGAAGATTCTATTCAGACTGAATCTTGCGCTTCACTATCACATTAGGTGTCTGCACATTGGCCAACCATCTGCGAGATAGATAACCACCGATAGCACCGCCAGCCAGCGCCATCACAATGGTTGAAGTAGAGTTTAAGGATGAGGTTGCGGTTGAGATTGAGGATGAGAGTGGTTGCAGTGCGAGACCATATTCGCCCAATAGCGCACCCGAAACCGCACCGAATAACGGTGGTATAAACAGGGTGGCTATCACCTTGAGCAAGGCACTTTCGTTGCATTGCAGCGATATCTCATCACCTGGTTTAACGTCGCCTGCTTTTACATCGAATTGTGGCTGATGTGAGCCCGTTGATAATGCAAGTTGTGACAGAGGGATCTGCCACTGGTGACGTTTGTCTGTTTCTGACGCCAACGCGCCCGCGGCGCAACTTTGTTTCTGTTCACAATGGGCACAGCCGCCCTGCCGATAGCCTTCAACTTTGAGGCTATCTGGCAGCACATCAATCACTTTAACCCGTTGTTCATTCAAGGGGGTGGTCATAGGCGGCTTACTCTATAGCAAGTTACTCTGTTGCAACTGAATCAGGCCAACGCACTTGCCGGAGTATGGGTATGACAGTCTTTCGGACAAACTGCAGCGCATGCACTGCAACCGATGCAGTCGTCGGCATTGCTGACTGTCATCACCATCATGACGTCATCTTCGTAATCATCATACATATCGTCGTCTTCATCGACTTCGCGCTCGACCAGGTCAAACACGTCACGAGGACAGACCTTGTAGCAACGACCACAGCCAATGCACTTGGCACCATCTACATCAGATACAAACGATGGCTCCCACGGCGTGCCACCTCGGGTTAACCCCATATATTTATTGTCACTCATCTTTCTGTACTCTCATTTATCAAAAATCATTAACGGATATCGAGTGTTCATATATCGGTTGTGAGTTGTTGCTGTATTCGTGCCGTCCGCCTCACGAACGACCAGCGTGCTACCACTCCTCGTCCAACATATTGACCAGTCGTGCCAACTCATCCGCTTTGTCGCTGCGCTTTTTCGCCAGTGTTTTTGCCAGCCAGGAGTCAGGAACTTCGTTCAGCTCCGTTCTTGCGGCATCAAGTAGCCCATGAATATCACTGCCCTCTTCGACTTTGACCGGCTGTACACCCATGTTTAGCAATTGCCTGATCGCCGGCGGACCACAGGCGATGAAATGCACCGCGGCGCAGCCTTCCAACGCTTTGAACTTTGGCTGTAACTTGCCGTCGTCATGCCCACCGGCTGTGGGTTTAAACTCCACCACTTCAACCAGGTGATGCAGGTCTTCATCCAGCGCATAGATAAGGAAACTGCGAGCGGAGCCAAAATGTTGATCCACATGCTCGCGGTCGCCGGTGGCAAAAGCGATCTTTACCTGTCCCGCCTTATCACTCTCATCATCGATCACATGCAATACTCGTTCAGTTTGGCTCATGGCACGGCTCCTTTATTCGCGCGCTTCAGGTCTTACCGGCGTCACATCTTCAGGCCCAAAGCGATAACGACTGACGTGACTGGGCACTTCATCAACATGGTTTTCCAACAGCAGGTTGGCCACCGCATACAGTCTGCTGCGTGCACCTTCGTAACCTATCTGTGGCGCATCAGAACTTCCCAGTCGGTCATGGCAGGGGTATCCCGCTCTCAATACTGGCAGCTTGTGTTTGTACATGTTGGCGGTGTGGGTGTTGCCGATAACCAAATCGACAGCGTTCTCAACTGGCTCTAGATCGGATAGATCACCAATAACGACTTCGTCCGCAGCCAATTCCAACAACACTGAAGTATCTAAGGTGGTAACCACTCGCGGAATACTACAGCCCTGCTCTTCTAACAGCGCGCAGTAACCAGCTGCTAAATCTGGCTCCATAGCCAACGCCACAGCAGTACTGCTTAGATGAAAGTGGCTATCGAGCATCGCATCCTGCAGTCTTTTTCTGGCTCGCGTGATCCAACTGGGCACGGCACAACCGCTCAGTGACGCCAACGTCATCACCAGGCTGTCTGTCGCACGAATGCCCATGGCACTGGAGAACTCGAAACTAGGAACGCCATAGGTCTGTTCCAGCCATTTTGCGGTGCCAAATAATGATTCGCCAAACACCAGCGTGGCTGCGCTTGCGGCCATCTCTTCGATTTCCATCACCGACGTGCCACCGGTACTGGTCGGAGAAAAATCGTCATCGGCCAGATGCCCATCTAACGACAAGGAGAGGTCTGGCAACATAATGGTGTTGAGCTCAAAGGCGTCCAGGTACTTATGCAGAAGCTCGACATCTGCTGGTGTCATGGCGACAGAACAAAGCACGTTGACCTGACGTTTGCGTTTAATGCCACCGGAAGGCGGTTGAACCAACTGCTTAACCATGGCATCAACGGCTGTCGCAAATCCTGATTGCATTGAGCCGGTAAAATCCGGTGTTGGCATGGTCACAATACGCGTTTGCGCAAACTCAGGATGGGCGATGCGAAATTCACGAACCACACGGGCAATGTCGCTGCCTTGCATTTCGGTCAAACCCGTAGTGATAACACTGATTAACTCCGCCCTGTGTTTGTTGCACAGCAGTGCCAGCGCTTCAGATAAGTTGTTATCCGCGCCCATCACAGCGGCGATCTGATCAACGGCGGTGTTCTGGACCGGCATGGGTTCGCGAAAGTGCTGGATCAGATACACCTTGGCAAAGGCGCTGCACCCCTGCGAGCCGTGCATCAGCGGAATACTGTTTCGCACCCCCATGGTGGCCAACGATGCACCGGTTGGCTGACTGGTTTTCAGGGGGCGCTCGGCCAGTGCTCGGCGAGTTCTGCGGACAGTGCTGGTATCAGTCATGCTCATACTCCTGTTCCGATGGTTTTTCGCATCGCGCACTACCTTCATGTGCGCCAACAAATGGCCCTTTTTGCCAGGGCGCATCACTACGGACGTATCGCCAAATTGGGCTCTCTATCGTGCGACACAGCTCTTTGGCGAATGTCAGCATGCCCTCGTAACCGGCGTAAGCATGCTCACGCTCCTGGTTGATATCGAGAAATGGCAGTCGGGCTTTGAGTGCGGTATACATGTTTCGACCACCAGCGATCATCAGATCAGCATTGGCTTCTCTGGCTACATTCAGCAGGTTGGTTGCGCCGCCTTCATCAAGCATCACGGCATCTTCTCCCATGATCTCGACAATGCGCGCTTTGTCCTCTTCGGTAGATTTCTTGGTCCCAGTAGCGACCACTTCAATCCCCAGTTCCTGTAACGCGGAGACAATTGACCACGACTTAACACCACCGGTGTAAAGCAGAGCTTTCTTCCCTGACAGGCGGGCTTTGTAGGGAGCCAACAACTCTCGAATCCGGCTCTCCTGGCGGTTAATCAACTTTTCAGTGCGGTCGAAAAGGTCTTCGTCATCAATTAACCTGGCAAATTCACGCAGCGCGTTGGATGTATCTTCCACGCCATAGAAGCTGCCCTCAAACCAAGGCACTCCCCACTTTTGTTCTAACGACCTGGCGACATTGACCTGAGCGCGAGAGCACACCACCATCGCGGCATCGGCGCGATGCATGGTTTGAATTTCATGGAAACGGGTATCACCCGCCATACAGCAGAGAATGCGATAACCAAGCTTTTCGAATAACGGGGATACATGCCAGAACTCGCCGGCGATGTTGTATTCACCGATAAATACGATGTCATGAACTGGCTTATCGTTGTGCACCTGCATTGGCTTTTGCGGTGGCTCGGCAGTGCCGACCACATGCTGCACCATCACTTCACCTGCGATGCGGTTACCAAAGTTTTTGCTGCCGTAAAAACCTGCGGCATCGACAGGCACAACAGGTCGACCCCAACGCTCCTGCGCCAGTCTGCAGATGGCGTCTACGTCATTCCCCTCAAGCGCGGGTACACAAGTGACATAAACAAATACCGCCGGTGGATCGTGTTTCTCGATCACCTCTCGGATGGCATGCAGCAGACGCTTTTCCGCGCGCCCCATGATCACATCCTGCTCATTCAGATCTGTGGCAAAACCAAGACGGAACAGATTACGACCGCTGGCACGGGTACCCCTGTTGTTCCAGCTGTTACCTGCACAGGCGATCGGCCCGTGAACAATATGGGCAACATCCGCGATGGGTAGTAACGAGATCTGGGCGCCGTCGAAGGTACAACCACCAGCAGTTGCGCCGGGAGTCGGCCGACTACAACCACTTTTGCCCGCATCGTTATGACTGCATGCGGGTTCATCTTGTAGCGCTGCTATCTCACTGCGTTTCATAGCACCTCCGCCGAATTGATATATGGTTTGTCAGGTGCTGCGGGTGTAGGACAAACACCTGTAGCAAAACACCTTTGTGGTAGGACGGTGCAATTTCAGTTCCACAGGTATCTACCTGTTATTAAAGGAATTTGATTTGTAGGGTTTACGACAATTGGATTGTTTGTGTGGTTTTTTGGTAAGTCATAAGATCGGCTATTGGTCACTACCTTTTAGCTTTTCTTGTTTTAGCTATACCGTTATTTCTTAAGTAAAATTATTACGTTACGGTGATTTAGTGTGAATTGACAACCGATTCACGGCGAGGTAGCTTTCGAAAACTGCTACAAATATCAGGATGATTTGCCCTTGCTATGGAAACGCAAAAGCTCTGCTCAAAACTTTACCATCCGCGCTGTTGTCGTGCTGCTTTTTGGCTTGGCCTTGTACTTTGGTCTGCAATCAGAAAAGGTGAATGACATGCTAAACCTTTTCAAACGATATGATGTAGAGCTCTTTAGTGAGGTTAGAGGTCAGGCGAAAGCAAATGGTAAGCCTTTGGCTGGCGTAGAAGTAACCAGAAGTGTTTCATACGAAGATTACAAAGACGGAAAAGAGCAACTCTCAAAAACAACCACAGACTCGAACGGCAACTTTTCATTTCCTCCACTTGTCATTAAATCTTCAGCCCCTGGCAATGTTTTTGGACAAAACATGAGCATCCTTCAGTCGGTAACGATTAAGCACGAAGATCGAGTGTATTTCTTATGGGCGGCAAGTAAACGATGGAAACCGTCACCCGCATTTTCGAGTTTGCTATCAAAATTGCAATGTGACCTAAGCGATCAAGAACTTACTTTTGTTGTAGACACCAGTGTTGAGGATTGGGGCGATTTCCAAACGGTCGAATCTTTATGCCGATGGGAAGACAACAAGCTAGTAAGAGTGTTTGAAGACAAAGACTATTTATGATTAACAATCCGTTTATTCAATAACAAGACAACCAAATATTTCAAGGACGAAATCATGCCAGTTCTATCCCCGAGGCTAGCATCGAGCCTAGCTGTTGCAGCTTACGATATTCGAGGCCCCATTTCTGAAACTCAGCGCCTTCCATCACTAAAAAGAGCTAGTAGGGATTTTTCTTTCAACTTAAATTCTGGGGTTATAGAAGGCACGTCCGGAGGATACTTCTGGCGCCAGAAAACTGGCTTTGCGCTTATCGGAAAAGGCGTGAGCCCGACTTACAAAAATGACCATGTAATAGCAATCCGCGGGACCGCAACGGCAGCCGATGGGATCACTGATATTAGCTGTAGACCAACGAATGGAGACAATGGAAGCATGGTACATGTTGGCTTCCAGCGCACATTGGAATCAATACGAGAAGATATAGCTAGCTACCTACGAAAAACAGATGGAGGCAGAGGTAATGGAACCATCCATTGTATCGGCCACAGCCTGGGTGGTGCCATTGCTTCTCTTGTTGCTGACTGGCTCAAAGCTTCTCCGGAATTCAAAACCAAAGTCAATGTTTATACTTTTGGCGCACCTCGAGTTGGCTTAAAAGACTTCGCGATAAAAACGAGTAGTCGAATTGATGGTATTTATCGCAGTGTTCATGGTGCAGACCCTGTGCCCAAAATTCCCGTTTGGCCTTACTACCATGCTCACATTAATGGTAAGGAGTACATACTGGACCGCACTCAAGGTGTCGATACATCTGCACATGACAAAGGCCGATATATGGACAATGCCAACCATAGCAGTTGGGATAATATGAGTACTCAGCAAGCCAGCAATGTTCAGCAGAGAGTTGTATTGAACTATCAAAATAGACTCCAAACCACTTACTCTACTCACTGGGCAGATAGGATTGCGGCAGCCATTATGACCATTATGATTGACGGCGGCTTTTCTGGATTCGTAACGGCATTACAAGCCGGTGGCGCGGCAATTGGCACGGTTTACGATGCCATTGCTATGACAATGGCCAAGATTGGACAAGCATCGAGCAAACTTGCCGAGCAAATTAAAGGACTATTAGGCCATATGTTGGTTTTCGCTGGCAAAGGTGCAAACATCACCATTGAGCTGACCGAAAAATTCATTCGATGGGTGTTTAAAGTGACGCTGGGCAGGCTGCACAAAGCAGCCAAGCAGGCATTGAACAATCAGCTGTAACTCTATTAACACAAGGATGTGATGATGAAAGAATGCCCTATCGATGGCGTCAGGTTCGGCGCCAGTAGTAAAAAAGCGATCAGCGAAATGCGCGACATGAGTAAACGCGCGAACTGGTTAAGCACCGCTCTCGCGGGTTCAATCCTAAGTGATATCTTTGTAAAAAACGGCCCTATTGGAGCAAGCTATAAGATACACACTACGGATTTTGAGCTACTGGGAACGGCTATGGCTGCCTCTACGCCCATTTTAAGACGCAAAGCAAGTGATTTGGCGGGCTCAATGATTTTGCTTCACTCTGGCAGTCTAAATAATCAAGAAAAGAAATTCTGGAGGTGCATGTACAATGCGATCAAATAACGCAGTAGTGAATCTGGGGATTCTCGGTGTGGCTATGATGGCCGGAGTTTCTTGCGCTAACGCTACTTCAGAAAACCAACTTTACGTTGAATACGAGCAAAAGGTTGCTTCCTGTATCGCGTCCGAAAAACAGAGACCCAGCCTGAGTTATAGTGATGTCAAAGCCCTACCTTCAGACGTTTTTTCTGTTGCTGTTTTCTACGTAAAGGAAAAACGCATCGTAGATTGCTCCTCAGGTAAGGAACTAGACGCACTAGCGGAAGAAATTGCACTTTCCGGTACCTTGTCGAAAGAGCAGCTAAAGTATCGCTATCTTTCTATTGGCTTGGTGGATAGGAAGAAGGCTTTTGATGCATTACCGGAACATCAAAGAATCGCTTTCCTAAACGCTGTAAAAGGCAAAAACCTGGAAACAGACATCGTGGCTATCTTCGACCAATTTAGTGAATAGCATAACTGACTGTATCGCGTGATATATCTACTATCACGCTTTGCAATTTTTCCCAGCAGTAACTACTTTGGCCCCAATAGCAACGCTAGTCTTCCTCTCGTGTTGCCAAAATCAAACCAATGCTTTGCTCGGGATTGTTAGTTAGACAAGCACAGCCCAGCTGCGCGGCCATCAGATGCAGATCCACATTTTCCAGGGCTAGATAGGGCTCTCGCTCGCCCATATCGTCTTCTGAGCATAAGATAAAACGCACATCAGGAAAGCGTTGCCGTAGTTCAGCGACATACGCTTCAGAAAGGTCAGCCTTCGCCAGCTCTCTGGCTAAATCATCGATTATTTCTTGATTCAGAGTGGCGTCTATCTCTTTCGACTGTACCGGCCTGTCGTTGTCACCACCGGTAGCTTGAGGCGTGTTTAACATGACATGCACTCCTCTACTTTTTCTTCCTCTAGCGATAGCAGTCTTTTAATCCAAGGTGGTGGCGACCCTGCCAACACATTCTGTAGCTTGGATAAAAGCTCACTGGCGGCCACAGGCCCTGCTTGTTTGATGGGATGGATACTTGCTCGGGTGATTTTCGCCGCTGCCGGCCCACCGACTGAAAGGGTCGCCAGTATCTGGCAATCAGAGATCAGGTCCAGCATGTATTGGGTTCTTTTATCACCGCTGACATCGCAGGTCACCGGACGAACATCCATCAACTGATAGCCTTCAGCATTCACCTCGTAGACCAACACACGTAAACAGCTGCCAAAATGGCCATCCAGTTGCTCTTGATTGTTTGAAGTGACGGCCATTATCAGCTTTGGCCCTGGTAGTGGCTCTGATGCGACACATTCTGGCGCGGACATCTCATCAACCTGCTCACTGTTGAAGATGGCAAAGACTTGAGCAAGTTGGACCCGGTCAGGCCCGTCAGTGAACTCTGCAAACAGCTCTCTCAGCTGTTTGGGATTGAGCTGACGTAACTTCTTATCCGTGATTGGTTCACCCAGCTTTTCTACCAACACTGGTAGCCATTGCTTCATGGATAGTTGAGGGAGAGATTTCGCGGCCAAGGCTACCCGTAATGCCGCAGTTTCGGAAATAGGTGATGACATAGTTCTGCCCTCTTTTTCAATAATGAACCCGCTCTCTGGTGGCGCTGTTTGTGGGTTTAACTGCCGTGCTCATAGCAAACAAGATGGCAAACAAAAACAACGACAAAATACCAACCCAAATCGAACCAAGTGTTATGGGCGGCGCGCTCTCAACGTGACTGGAAATTTAGGCTCTGCAGCCATTGGCTCTATGTAGTACTCGGTACCATCAGCAAGGCGGATCTCTCCTCCCCAGCGTGCTGGTTCCTCAAATTCGATACTGGTGATCATCTCTTCCAAGTCTTTCTTGGCGATATAACAGGAAAGCTCACCACTGGCTTCCCGACGGATCATGACATTTGGCATGGGTATGATTCCTACTGCTTACAAAGTTGAAGTAAGGAGCCCTAATCTCACCATTAGGGCTCCTTTAATCGGCTTAGCGAACCAGGTCGAAACCGTAGTCAGTCTTGCCGAAATCGCTGGTATCTGTATCCAATTTCTCCAATACCGCGTTCACCAGCGTGGTCAGCATATACATGCCGCCTTCGTAACCCAAAGTGGTATTACGATGCAGGTGGTGACGGTCGAAGATTGGGAAGCCCAGACGAATCAGCGGCACTTCAAACTCTTCACCCTTCGCCTTGGTATCACGCTGGATAAACTTGGCGTATGAGTTACCGATCATGAAGTCAGGCTTATTGGTGAAGACCAGTGAACGGAAATGCCACAGGTCTTTACCAACAAACACTTCTGCGTTTTCGGTGTAAGGTGATTCAGCCAGCAAGGCTTCCATCTTCTTACGCCAGCGCTTGTTAGCGTTGTGACAAAGTACGTGCTTGATCTCACAACCCAGTTCTTGCAGGAACTTAGCAAGTCCCATCAAGTAATCCGGGTCACCAAAGATTGAGAAGCTCTTGCCATGCAACCAGGTATGCGAGTCGGTCATCATGTCCACCAAACGACCACGTTCGGTTTCCAGAGACGCCGGGATCGGCTTACCAGTTAACTCAGATACCTTCATCAAGAATGCATCCGTGTTATCCAGCCCCATAGGGATGCTTAGCGCCGGTACTTCCTGCTTCCAGGTGCCTTCAACAAACTTCTTGGTTTTAACCAAGTGGTCAGGCTGAAGCAGAATAGTGGTGATCGCGTTAGGTGCGTCTTTCACTTCTTCAATCGGTGTACCACCCGCGTACATGCGATATTCGCCGTCTGCAGGAGTATCGAGAACTTCCGTTGGATCAGACAATAAGCTGTAATCTACGCCCATCTCTTTCATCATGCGATGGATCACACGATAGTTACCCAGATAGGTCTCGAAACCCGGCACCAGGTTGATCTTGCCGTTGCTGCCTACGCTCTTGTCTTCCATTTCATTCAGTGTGAAATAGCGCGCCATGCCTTCAAACATGCCGTCCCAGCCAGTGGTGTGGCTGCCGACAAAACTAGGCGTGTGAGCATAAGGTGTAGGCACAGATTCGTCGATATACCCTTCCTTCTTGGCATTACCGATGAAGGCATTAAGGTCATCACCGATCACTTCCGCCATACAGGTGGTAGAAACAGCAATCACTTCTGGCTTGTATAGCGCCATTGCGTTTTGCAGGCCATCAAACATGTTTTTCTGGCCACCAAATACCGCCGCATCTTCCGTCATGGAGTCGGATACACATGCCACCGGCTCTTTGAAATGACGGTTAAAGTAAGTACGGAAGTACGCTACACAACCCTGTGAACCATGCACATAAGGCAGGGTTTTCTCAAAGCCTAGCGCACAAAGCACAGAGCCAAGCGGCTGACAGGCTTTCGCCGGGTCAATGGTGAGGGTTTTACGAGCAAAGTTAAGCTCCTTGTACTCCTCAGTTGTGGTCCACTCAAACACCTCTTGTACTTTCTCGGCGTCATGGCCCTCTTCAAACAACTCGCGCTTGCGAGCCATCATCTCTTGATACTCAGGCTGCCCAAACAGGGGATAACCTGGTTTGATATCTTCTACTGTCTGACTCATCGTCGTCCTCCTCCCGCGCCACTCATACGTGAACTTACGGGTTGAGTGATACACATAAGCGGTGATCCGCTCGTCCGTTTAACCGTTTGCAACCAGCTTCTCTTCTGCATCACCTTTCCAGGGAGCAGTCAGCTTGTTCCAGCACGGGTTGTTCAGGGTCATGTCCATGTCGCGGGCAAAAATGGCGAAGCCATCGAAGCCGTGATACGGGCCAGAGTAGTCCCAGCTATGCATCTGGCGGAAAGGAATACCCATCTTCTGGAAGATGTACTTCTCTTTCACACCGGCACCGATCAGGTCTGGTTTGATCTTTTCTGCAAATTTCTCAAGTTCGAAACCCGTCACATCGTCGTAGATCAAGGTGGCGTCTTTCACTTCAGGTACGGTCTTGGTGTAGTCATCGTTATGAGCAAACTCATAACCCGTACCCACAATCTCCATACCCAGGTCTTCATAAGCACCAATCACGTGACGAGGACGCAAACCACCGACGTACAACATCACCTTTTTGCCTTCCAGGCGCGGCTTGTACTTGTCGATAATGGGTTGCCACTGAGCGCGATACTTAGCAATCACCTCTTCCGCTTTCGCCTGAACCTTCTCGTCAAAGAACGCAGCGATCTTGCGTAGAGACTCTTCACATTTGCTTGGACCGAACAGGTTGTACTCCATCCACGGGACACCGTACTTCTCTTCCATGTGGCGGCAGATGTAGTTCATAGAGCGGTAGCAGTGAACCAGGTTGAGCTTCACTTTAGGTGTGTTCTCAATCTCAGGCAGGGTACCGTCACCAGACCACTGAGCAACAACGCGCAGACCGATCTCTTCAAGCAAGATACGAGAAGACCAAGCATCACCACCGATGTTGTAGTCACCAATGATGGCAACATCGTAATCTGTGGTTTCAAACTCTTTCTCGCCTGATTTGTCGAGCACGTAGTCACGCAGCGTATCGTTGGCAATGTGGTGACCCAGTGACTGACTCACACCACGGAAACCTTCACAACGCACAGGCACAATGGTTTTGCCAATCTCTTTGCCCTTCTCTTTGGCAACCGCTTCAATATCGTCACCAATCAGACCTACCGGACATTCAGACTGGATAGAGATACCTTTCGCCAACGGGAACAGCATTTCGATCTCATCGATCAATGTGCGCAGCTTTTTGTCACCACCAAATACGATGTCACGCTCTTGGAAATCAGAGGTGAAGTTCATGGTCCCGAAGCTGTTCACACCGGTCAGGCCCGTATAGTAGTTACGGCGACCGGCACGCGAGTACTGGCCACAGCCCACTGGACCGTGAGAGATATGGACCATATCTTTAATTGGACCCCATACCACCCCTTTAGAGCCTGCGTAAGCACAGCCCCGTGCGGTCATGACACCGGGCAATGACTTACGGTTAGACGTAATGCATTTGTTTGAAGCGTTTTCGGTATCGTTAGCAGTTAAATGCTTTAAACGATCCTTCTTCGCTTTTTCTGGGTAGACCTCAAGCACCTCTTCAATCAGCGCCTGAGTATCTGCTTTAGTCGTAGACATAACAGTCTCCTTTTTAACAGCGGGTTGAATCCAACTGGCTTTGGCTATTGCTTAGGCCAGCGCTGGTTTCAACTAACTCAGGCAACCGCTTCTTCTGAGGCAGTTTGACCGATGATGGACTCGTCTTCTTCTTCCATAATGCCGAACTCCATCAACAGCTCTTCTAGCTCGTCCATAGTGGCCGGCTCTGGAATAACAAAGAGTTCGTTTTCGATGATTTTGCGCGCCAGGGTGCGATATTCATCAGCCTGTTTACAGCTAGGGTCATACTCGATAACGGTCATACGGCGAATTTCTGCACGCTGTACGATGTTGTCACGAGGTACGAAATGAATCATCTGGGTACCGATCTTGGCGGCAAGTGCTTCGATCAGCTCATCTTCACGGTCAGTTTTACGAGAGTTACAGATCAGACCGGCAAGGCGAACACCACCAGAAGAGGCATACTTACAAATACCTTTAGAGATGTTGTTTGCGGCGTACATCGCCATCATCTCACCCGATACAACGATGTAGATCTCCTGTGCTTTGTTTTCACGAATTGGCATCGCGAAACCACCACACACTACGTCACCGAGAACGTCGTAGAATACGAAGTCGAGATCTTCTTCATAAGCACCTTCCTCTTCGAGGAAGTTAATCGCAGTAATAACACCACGACCTGCACAGCCAACACCTGGCTCTGGACCACCAGATTCAACACAGCGAACACCGCCGTAACCTACTTTCAGTACATCATCCAATTCCAGATCTTCAACTGAACCCGCTTCCGCCGCCATCTCCATGATGGTGTTCTGCGCTTTTGAGTGCAGAATAAGACGCGTTGAGTCAGCTTTAGGGTCACAGCCGATGATCATCACCTTCTGTTCTGCTTCAGCCAGTGCAGCAACCAAGTTCTGTGTGGTTGTCGATTTACCGATACCACCCTTACCGTAAATGGCACATTGACGTATAGCCATGGTTGTTTCCTCCAAGGTATCTCAAACTAAAAAGGTTCCCGTGGAGGTATGTGCGAAAACTAAGCCAAGCACCCACAAAAAGAATAAAACATTGTTTTATATGGCTTTTATTTTTAATGAGTGAGACAAAGTGTTTTGTAAAACCCGACAGAGGTCATGGTTTTGTAGGTTTGTAGACACAGATTTTGTCGTTATTTGTGGTGTTTTAAAGATCTTCGGTCGATTGCAACAAGGTCTGCAATAAGACAAAAACCGCCTTAGTAGAAAAGTTAATCAGGCGCGAATAAAAAAGCTTGTACTTGGTCATTTTTTGACTAATATGCGCGCACTTCTTGATGATAGCCAATCCAAGTACATCGCAACCTGCGACCAGGCAATGAGTAACTATCCAAGAGTGAAGTTGGCTGCTTTAGAGAGCATTCGATGCCGCTCGATCAGTTTTTACTAACTGTTTTTTGCTTGGAGATACCGCGGATGATCCGCTCAATTGAAAACACATCTGCTGTTCAGCTGGACACTCGTGCGTCAGAAACCGACATGATCCACCGTTTGGTGGCACAGCATGACTCCCCGCTGATGATTCTGGACTGCGACGTAGTTCGCCGTCAGTATCGTGCGTTGCAGGCGGCACTGCCCAATGTTGTTTTGCACTTTGCACTGAAGCCAATGCCCCACCCCGCAGTCGTCAGCACTTTACTGCAGGAAGGTGCCTATTTTGATTTGGCCACCAATGGTGAAGTTGACCTGGTGAAAAGTGTGGGTGTACCCGCGGATCGCACTATCCAAACGCATCCAATTAAGCGTGATAGCGATATCCGGCATGCGCTGGATTACGGCTGCAATACCTTTGTGGTCGACAATCTGAACGAGTTGGAAAAGTTCATCGCTCACAAAGATCAGGCTGAACTCCTGGTGCGTCTGAGTTTTCGTAATGCGGATGCTTATGCGGATCTGTCGAAAAAGTTTGGATGCTCTTCAGAGCAAGCGTTCGAGATTATCAGCCGTGCTTTTGAGCTGGGTATCCGTATTCGTGGACTGTCATTTCATGTTGGGTCACAAACCATGGACCCACAGAAATACGTTTCCGCCATTGCCAGCTGTGCCAAATTGATTCAGCAAGTGGCCGATGCGGGTTTACCCGCGCTAAGTACGCTGGATATTGGCGGTGGTTTTCCGGTCGACTACGACGGTAGCCTGCAGCCAATCGATGAGTTTTGTGCACCAATAAGAGAAGTGATGACCACACTGCCTGACACGCTGAAGGTTATTGCAGAGCCTGGGCGCTTCATTGTTGCACCTGCGGCGATAAACGTATGTTCAGTAATGGGCCAGGCGCAGCGCGATGGTAAAACCTGGTACTACATGGATGACGGCATTTATGGCTCGTTCAGCGGTAACGTGTTCGATCACGGCAATTACCCCATGGATGCCATCAAATGGCATGGAGAACGCTATCCGTCAGTATTAGCCGGACCAACCTGCGATAGCATTGATGTGATCGCAGAGGAGATCATGCTGCCAAAGCTGAACAATGGCGATATGGTTGTCAGCCGCATGATGGGTGCTTACAGCACTGTCACGGCCACTGACTTCAACTTCTTCAAGCGCGCAGAAGTTGTCGCTATCAACCAGGTAATCGAGCAGCTTGCCGTGGCTGGGCTCTAAAACTCACACACTGCAGCTTCAAAAAAAGCGCCTGAACGGGCGCTTTTTTATCTATTTTAGTGCCACCAATCAACTTGCCAGCATTGGGCCAAGGCGCTTGCCTCCCAACAGATGCATATGGATGTGGTACACCTCCTGTCCACCATACTGGTTGCAGTTCATGATCAGGCGGTAGCCGTCTTCAGCAATGCCAAGTTCTTTTGCCAATTTCGCTGCTACGGTAAACAAACGGCCCAGTACTTTCTCGTCATCTTCAGTGACGTCGTTAACGGTTGGGATCAGCTTATTAGGAATAATAAGTACATGCTCAGGCGCTTTCGGGGAGATATCACGAAATGCCGTTACCAGTTCGTCCTGGTAAAGCATATCTGAAGGGATCTCTTTGCGGATAATCTTACTGAATATGGTTTCTTCTGCCATGACACTGGGACCTTTTAATGCAGTGATTGTTTTTGGCTATTTTAAGCCGAATGTCGCATAGCTTTTAACCGATAACGCACAATTTAACGCGCTGGTTCACGATTGAAAACAAAGATACTTTTCAGCACTCATTAGCATGCGACAATTTAACAAACTACCTTTGATTTGCTGTTTATCTATTTTATAGGCGTCATGATCGAATATTCCATATGTCCCGCAGATCCACATGCCCACATTTTTGAGGTGAGCCTGACCTTCCAACCACAGGGTGAAGAGTCACTGCGCCTCTGGCTGCCAGGCTGGATCCCAGGCAGTTACATGATCCGAGAATTTGCCCGTCATATTGTCGAGATCAATGCGGAACAGAATGGCCTGCCCCTGCCGATCATTAAGCTGGATAAACATAGCTGGCAACTTTCGCCACTCAGTGACGAACCGGTACAGGTTCGCTACAAGGTTTACGCATTTGATAGCTCCGTACGTGCGGCCTATCTTGACCAACTGCGTGGTTTCTTCAATGGCACCAGTGTTTTCCTTACCGTGGAAGGTTATGAACAGGAGCCTGTCAGCCTGGAGATTGAGCCACCGCTGGATCCTCAGTGGTCCCACTGGCGTGTTGCCACAACACTGACTGAAAATGGTGCGACCCGTTATGGTTTTGGTCGTTACAGCGCTGAGAATTATGATGAACTGATAGATCATCCTGTCGAGCTGGGTGACTTTTCCTTAGCTAGCTTTAACGTGGAAGGTGTACAGCACGATATCGTCATAGCGGGTCACCACAACGCAGACTTAGAGCGTTTGTGTCGAGACCTGCGTGTGATTTGTCACTACCAAATCAATTTCTTTGGTAAACCCGCGCCAATGGAACGTTACATGTTCCTGGTAAATGCGGTTGGTAATGGTTACGGCGGACTTGAGCATCGCGCCTCAACGGCCCTGCTCTGCAGCCGTTACGACCTGCCGCAAGTAGGTGAAGAGTCTGTATCCAAATCATATCGTACATTCCTGGCGCTATGCAGCCACGAGTATTTCCACACTTGGAACGTAAAACGGCTGAAGCCAGATGCATTTGTGCCTTACCAACTCGACAAAGAGAGCTACACCGAGCAGCTTTGGTGGTATGAAGGGGTCACCTCCTATTACGACGAGTTAATATTGGTTCGCTCCGGTTTGATCAGCCACGATGACTACCTGACGATGCTGGCTGAAACCATCACTCGCGTGCAAAAAGGGTTGGGTAGAAAGCGTCAAACCGTAGCGGAATCGAGTTTTGATGCCTGGACAAGGTTCTATCTGCAGGATGCCAACGCACCCAATGCGATTGTCAGTTATTACACCAAGGGTTCATTAATTGCACTCGCCCTTGATCTATCTCTGCGCCGGGACACCGACAATCAATACAATCTCGACCTTGTTGTACAGACCTTATGGCAAGAGTTTGGCCGCACCGGATTGCCCACACGAGACCACACGGTTATCGACCTCATCGAACGACTGACTGGACTCGATTACGAACCCTTCTTTGAGCGTTACCTATACAGCACTGATGAGATCCCGCTCGAAGAATTACTCAATGATGTCGGGGTGTTACTTAAGCTTCGACATACAACGTCGATACAAGATAAAGGCGGAAAACCTGCGTCTCCGACCAATCAGCAAAAATGGCAGTTTGGAGCCATGATTGCGCAATCGGCCGATGGTGGCGTAAAGATTCAGTCAGTACACAATGGCAGTGCCGCAGAAGATGCAGGCCTTGCTCCAGGCGACGAGTTGGTTGCCTTTGATAATGTAAAAGTCAGTTTTAGTAACTTTAATGACAGATTTGTTCGCCACACCAGCCAATGTCAACGTGGCGATCAGATCACCATGCATGTTTTCAGGGACGACCAAATGTTAGTTATGGCGCTGCCATTGCGAGAAACAATGCCAGATACCGCCATACTAACAATCAATGACCATCAGGCCGCATTGGCTTGGCTGGATGGTCAGCGTTATAACTAATTTGGGCGACAACAAGTAAGGCACGCTTAATGAGTAAAAACAAAAGCCAGAAAGGTAATCTACTTAACGTATTGAATAACGTTTCGGTAGTTCTGCGAGTAAGTATTGGATTTGCCGTATTAGTAGGTCTAATGCTGATTATCAGTGGCGTTTCGCTGCTTGGTATGACTGGACTCAACTCGCAATTGGTTAAGGTTACCAACGATGCGGTTCCTCTCGTTGAGGAGGCAAATAAGGCAAGTATTACCCTGCTCACCGCAAACAAGCACTTCAAGGATTTTATTACCTCGAAAGATGTTGCTGCGATGGACCAGGCTGAACAAGCGTTTGCTGATAGCGAGAGCCAACTCAAAGCACAGCTTGAATCATTAAGCACGGTTGCTGGAGAGCAGCAGGAGATTCAATCTCTGCTGTCTCAACTTTCATTTTTGGATGAGCGTTTCTTTGGCGAAGCAAGAGCGGCAATGGCAAGTTACCGCCAGATCCAAGCCAACAAGGCGCAGGTCAACTCTGAAGTGGCAGATTTCTACATCATGCTGCCTCAGTTAAAGAAGTTTATTGGCGATGCAGTACATAAACTGCAGGATGACTATATCCGCAATGCCATGGAGGAGTACTTCCTGGCGCTAAACTCGATGGAAGGCCCAACCATTAAGGCGCTTAGCTCAGATCAACTTGAAGAAGTTGACCGCATCATCGCGCAAAATGGCAGAAATCATAAAAACTACAAAACCAAGCTGGACGACCTGGAATACGAGATCCCAAGCTTACAAAATGATGTTGGATTTATTTTGGAGCGATTGGACAAAGCGCTTATCTCTTCTGACGGTGTGCTGGCGAACCACCGTAATTTGGTATTCCTGACCGATGATGTTTTCAACAACGCTGCAGAGGCTGCAGGCGCAATTGAAGAAGCGAACGGCATTCTGGAGCAGGTCACACAACAGGCAACCAGTTTTGTAAACAAAGCATCAAACGACGCAAGTGCAGCACTGAAAAACGGCTTGGCGTGGGTAACGATTCTCGGACTGCTCTCGGTTGCACTTGCTGCAATCATCGCCTGGAGCACCGCGGTCGGTATTCGTAAACCGCTCAAGAACATTCTTGATGTGCTGTCCGCGATTGTTGATGGCGACATGACACGCAAAGTCGATGTCAAAGGCGAAAATGAATTCGGCCAACTTGGAGACTGGGTTAACAAACTGAACGACCAGATGCGCGACATCTTGGTCAAGCTGACTGAGACCTCACACCAGCTTTCCCATGTTGCCGAGTCCAACCAACAAACCAGTACCCGCTCGCGTGATGAGTTGGATCGTCAACGTCATGAAACAGCCAGCGTAGCAACTGCGATGACTGAGATGTCTGCGTCAGTAAAAGAGGTCGCCTATTCTGCCAACGTCACCCTGGAAAAAGTGTTGGAAGTTGAATCGGCATCAAATACCGGCCGTGAAGTGATGAGCCAGAACATCACCACAACCCATCAATTGTCTGAAAAGCTACAGCAATCAAGCACAGTCATTGGCGAAGTAGATGGTTACAGTAGTGATATCGGCGGCATTCTTGTTGTTATTCGTGGCATTGCAGAACAAACCAACCTGTTGGCGTTAAACGCAGCAATTGAAGCGGCACGCGCCGGTGAACAGGGTCGCGGCTTTGCCGTGGTGGCCGATGAAGTTCGTAACCTGGCTCAGAAAACTGGCGAATCGATTACCGAGATCCAGGCCATGATTGAAAGCCTGCAATCCAGTGCCAAGCGTGCCGTAGATGTGGTTTCTGAGTGTTTCCACGAAATGGAAGCCAGCGTGATGCAGGCATCTGATGCCAACAGCGCGATGGAAGAGATACAGGGTATCATCACGCAGATCAGTGATATGAGTAGCCAGATCGCCGCAGCTGCAGAAGAGCAGCAATGCACTGCGGAAGAGATCACCCGGAACATTAACCATATCTCGGATATCTCCGATGAGAACTACCAAGGTATCGAAGACATTACCCAGCGTAGCTCTGAGCTTGAGCGTTTAGCGCATGACCAAGATAAGTTGGTAGACCGCTTCAAGCTTTAAACACTATGCCGAATCCATTAAAAAAGCCGCTTAATGCGGCTTTTTTTTATTCTCTCGGAGGCAGTAACAAGCCTGGATCGAGTCTTACCTTAAACCAGTTAATACGCCAATCCAGATGCGCGCCAGTGACTCGTCCGGTCGCGCCAATCTTGGCAATGGGGTCGCCCTGCTTCACCACATCTCCCTCTTTCACCAGTGAATCACTGAGGTGAATGAAAGTTGAGCTGATGCCAAATCCATGGTCAATTAAAAGCGTGCCACCACTGTAGTACATATCAGGGTGCCATAGCGTTACCGTGCCATCGGCAGGCGCATAAACCAATGTCCCTGTTGGTGCTGCAATGTCTATCCCATAATGTGGGCGTTTAGGCTCACCATTGAAGAAACGCTGGCTACCGTATACGCCTGAAATAGGGCCTTCAGCGGGCCAGATAAAATCCTGCAAAAACGCGCGAAGATCCGTATCTAACTTGCGAGCCTCAGCGACTTGTCGATTATCTTCACGTATACGAGCAAGAACTTCTTCCGGCGGAGATACGTATTTCTGCGCTACGCCTTCAATTCGCTGGATCTTGTATTCACGCTGCTCTACTTCAACTCTCTTAGTGTGTTTAGCGCCACCTTTATCAGTCCACTCGAGAAGTGCAGGCCCAGTTTCATCGCGGCTGAAGCCAATCACAAACACACCATCTTCGCCGACCTTTACCGGCTCGCCGTTAAGAGTTAACTCACTGCCGACGGGAACCTGGCCAGTGACCATGCCACCCTGGATAAACTTACCATCGAGTTCGATTGCGCTTAACGACGCGGACCAGCCAATACTAATCGACAGTGCGCTCAGTAATAGCGCCTTTTTCAACACCTTCATACGCTCTCACTTTTATAGATTTTTCTGGAAATTCTTCACTTAACTGACGGCAAATATAATCAGAAAGACACTCAACGGTACTTTCACAATCGACTATTTCCGTCTGAGCTTTGGGAACGGCAATGAAAAAGTCTCCCTGGCTTGCCGAATAGGCAAAACAGAGACTGTCTTCTATTCCCTTATTGCTGGCAAAAGGCGTATCCGAAGATGAAACAAGGTCATCTTCAGAGCCTAAATAGATGTCATGCCAACGTTTGGCCCAGGCTGCTTCCAATTCAGGCTTTGGAACCCCATCAACCCAAATACCGATGCGAGACCGGTGGCCGTGGGCAATACGCTGACAGTTACCGTCATGCAGTTTTAAACCGTGGGTGTAATGATAAAACGGCTTCTCTTCAGTCTCATGGCGTAGATTAACCGTTAACCCCTTCACGTTTTCCGGCAGGAGTTTCAGCAGCATCTCCTCCAGATAGCGAGCCAGCGAATCATCATCTATCGACGCCAATGGCAACAAGGCGTAGGCACTCAAAGGGCTTTGCACATAGATAGCACCAGTGCCAGACTCGCAACTCAACGTAACGACCTCTTCGCTTTGTTGCTCTACGTTGGCAGCGGGAGACAGCATCGGCACAATCAACTTATGGTCGATATGGAGATCAAGCGACGCTTTAATCGTCTTTTTAACGTGAGAAAAATCAAACACCATGCCTTCGTCATTCAGCTCACCTTGAAGCTCGACATCAACAATCCAGCTTTCACCAAGCAAGCCGCGTGAAGGACATAGATAAGTACTATCTATTACGGTTAAACCATCGACAAATAAACGCATTGAACAAACTGGCTCATGTAAACAAATCAAAAGCGAGGGCCAGTATAACCTCTGGATGAGAACTATTGTTATCAAAATAAAAAAGCCGGCAATATGCCGGCTTTTTCTAACAACTGCGGAGAGTTACTCGCCCAGCGGCAAGCCACCCTTCTCACGGTTGTAACGTGCGGTACGTGGGAAAGCTTTACCATTCTCATCGAACAGGTAAACAGCTTCTTTAGGGAAGCCAACTTCCATCACTTCACCAGACTGAGCTTCAACATCAGAGTGCGCCTTAACTGTGAAGTCACGGCCGTCAATTGTCATGTAAACAAAAGACTCGGCACCCAGGTGCTCAGCTACCAGTACACTACCACTGATGTGGCCGTGCGAATCGTCATGGTCACGAGGCAGAACGTGCTCTGGACGAACACCCAGCTCAACTTTATCGCCCACTTTCGCAGCGCTGGCATCAATACAACCAGTCACAACGTCGCCAGTGCTCAGCTTAACCTTACACTCAGTTTCGCCGATTTCTACCAACTCACCCAAGATGAAGTTCATCTTAGGAGAACCAATGAAGCCAGCAACGAACTTGTTTGCAGGCGTATGGTACAGATCCAGTGGGCTACCAAACTGTTCAAGGTTGGTAGGCGCATCTTCATCCAGAGGGCTAAGAACAACGATCTTATCCGCCAGAGTCATTGCTTCAACCTGATCGTGTGTTACGTAGATGATGGTTGATTGCAGCTCTTTGTGCAGCTTGGCAATCTCAATACGCATCTTCACACGCAGCGCAGCATCCAGGTTAGACAGAGGTTCGTCAAACAGGAATACCGCTGGCTGCTGAACGATACAACGACCGATAGCAACACGCTGACGCTGACCACCAGAAAGAGCCTTAGGCTTACGATCCAGCATGTGAGTCAAACCAAGGATTTCAGACGCTTTGTCTACACGAACCTTGATCTCGTCTTTTGGCACTTTTTTCAGCTTAAGGCCAAACGCCATGTTTTCGAACAGATCCATGTGCGGGTAAAGTGCATACGACTGGAACACCATACCTACATTACGGTCTACCGGTGGAATCTCATTCATGCGGCGACCAGCAATAGTCAGCTCACCGTCAGTGATGTCTTCCAAGCCCGCGATCATACGCAGCAGTGTAGACTTACCACAGCCCGATGGACCAACGAACACGATAAACTCGCCATCTTCGATGTGCAGGTTGATATCCCGCAACGTGTCCTGATGGACAGATGGATCGTAATTCTTACGTATATTCTTAAGGACGACTTCAGCCATTCTTGTCTCCAGAAAGCTATTCTTTAGCTTTAAACCCTAAATTCTTAACCAATTAACCCTTAACACCACCAGCTGTCAGGCCACCAACTAACCAACGTTGAGCCAACAGGAATACCAAGGTGATGGGGAAACCAGACAATACGGCCGCAGCGGCAAAGTCACCCCAGAGATAGTTCTGAGGGTACAGGTACTGCTGAGCACCTACCGCGAGCGTCAGTTTTTCAACATCTTGCAGCAGCAAAGATGCTACTGGTACCTCTGTAATTGCACCGATGAATGACAGGATAAATACCACCGCCAAAATTGGAACACTCAGAGGCAACAAGACTAAACGGAATGCCTGCCATGGAGTTGCGCCATCAATTGCAGCCGCTTCCTCCAAAGATGGGTCAATCGTTTCGAAATATCCCTTAATGGTCCACACGTGCAGTGCGATACCAGACAGATAGATGAAGATCAGACCCGCGTGGGTGTTTAGACCCAACCAAGGGAAGTACTGACCAATCTTGTCAAACATTGCATAGATAGCTACCAATGCCAGAACCGCTGGGAACATCTGGAAAATCAGCATGCCTTCCAGAATCAGCTTCTTGCCTGCGAACTTCATACGGGCAAATGCGTATGCACTGGTGGTTGCCAGCAATACAATCAGAGCAGAGGTAACGATAGCTACTTTAATAGAGTTCCACAGCCAGGTAAGAACTGGGAATGGAGGCGGTGTAATTTTACCGTCCGCCTCAACAACAGGAATACCTAAAGCAAGCTTCCAGTGCTCCAAAGAAGGGTTAGTCGGGATAATCTCCCCCACCGCGTAGTTACCTTCACGGAAAGAGATCGCGATAACCATCAACAGTGGAAAAATAATCAGAGCCAGGAAGCACCACATACCAATATGTGTCGCCAGGACGCGGTACTTCAGGCTTTTAGGTTGAACCATTGGCATAACTAATTAACCCCTCTTATACCTTGTTGTCCAGCTTGGACAGTTTCAGGTTCAGGATGGCCATCGCACCAACCAAGATAAAGATAACCGTCGCAATCGCTGCTGCAAGACCGTAGTCCTGACCAGCACCTTCAAACGCAATACGGTAGGTGTAACTAACCAAGAGGTCAGTGGTACCTGCAGGCGTTGTCGCTCCAATGATATCCGGGCCACCATTTGTTAACAGGGCAATCAGTACGAAGTTATTGAAGTTAAACGCGAACGATGCAATCAACAGTGGTGTAAGCGGCTTGATCAACAACGGCAAAGTGATGTTGAAGAAGTTACTGACTGGACCCGCACCATCCATCGCCGATGCTTCGTACAAGTCCTCTGGAATAGACTTAAGCAAGCCCATGCTGAGGATCATCATGTACGGATAACCGAGCCATGTATTCACAATCAGAATCATGGTTCGCGCTAAGGCGGGTTGTGTATACCAGTCGGGCTTAATGCCAAATAAGGCTTCAAGCACCATATTGATTTCACCGAAGTTCTGGTTGAACAAACCTTTGAACACCAGAATCGAAATAAATGCCGGCACCGCGTATGGCAAGATGAGAATCACTCGGTAGATGGCTTTACCACCCAAGAACTCCCACTGTACCAGGTTACCCAGTACCATACCGATCGCTAAGGTGAAGAACACACTGCCCGCGGCAAACATTACCGTCCAGACAAAGATCTCCATAAATGGACCTTGAATGCCTTTATCGGTAAATACGCGCCAGTAGTTGTCCCAACCAATCGATACAGTAAAGCCAGGTGGCAATGCATCACCAACAAACTCGCCGTTCGCATCAATATACTGGTAGAAACCATCATAGTAATTTGGACGAAGAAGCTGGTTGGTTTGGTTGTTTCTTAATGTATTGGGATCACTGATGATGGTCCCGTTTTCTAATACCACACCATCGGAAAGTCGTGAGAACAGAGGTCTGAGGGCAGCGAATTTACGCAGGCCGCTCATGCTCAGGTCTACACCACTAGGTAGTGTTGCTGATAGTGTTTGCAAGTGTGTTCTGAGAGAAATGACTTCGCGCAGGGCTGCTTTTTCACCTTCTGGAACAGCATCTGCTGCACGAAGTTGAATTCCGCCATCTGCGTACGGGAAGTCCTCAGGCTTAGCCTTGCGGCTCTTAATTTCACCTGCATCCCACAATTTCAGCGATTGGCTTACAAAGATCTTTTCAGGTTCAAGCTCTGACTTCAGTACCAACTTGAAACGATCTTGGTCAGCTTTAATAAGTGAGAAATCGTAGTTGCCCCCTTTGGCAAGGTAGGTCTGACGTAGGTGATAACCCTGAACTCGCTCCAACGAAAGTAAGTTACTTCCGCTGTAGTTGGTAAAGGAGATCCCTATCGTGTATGCCAGAGGGAAAATGATAAATATGACCATCCCGGCGACACCGGGGAAAATATATCTATGGGCGTATGTCTTGCTATTGGTAAAAACGTACACACCGAGAGAGACGATGAGCAGAGTCAGTATGGCGAAAGCATACTCACCCGTTGCATACATAACGATAACTGCATAGCCACTGACTAAGATAACCAAAGCCAAGATGACAATTTTTAACCAGTTAGAACCGTTAGAGACAGTTGTAGAAGCAGCGTTAGACGCACCCATTTGCACAACCTTTCCTGATGGGTAGAACAAAGGAAGGGCAAATGCCCTTCCTTATCCTTGGTGAGTTTTTACTTGACGATACGCTTAGCTGCGCCGTCAAGGGCCTTGTCAACAGTCTGACGGCCAGAAGTAACGTTAGACAGAGCAGTAGCCATTGCAGACCAGAATTTGCCCATTGCAGCAACGTTAGGCATAGGCTCACCAGCCTGTGCGTTAGCGAAGGTAGCTGCGATGTTCGGATCTTTAGCTAGTTGCTTCATGTACTCTTTGAATGCTACCGCACCCAGAGGTACATCGTCGTTAACCATCTTCAAACCATCGACTGTCAGCAGGTAGTTCTCGAGGAACTCAACTGCCAAGTCTTTGTTTGGACTAGCTGCGTTTACAGCACCTGCCAGTACACCTACGAAAGGCTTAGCAGCAGAACCGTTTACGCTTGGGATATAAGTAACACCGTAGTTGATGCCACTCTTCTTGATGTTGCTCCATGCCCAAGGACCATTGATCATCATAGCGATCTCGCCCTTGTTGAACGCAGCGTCCATAACACCGTAGTCTGCGCCTTTAGGCATGATGCCCTGATCGATGAAGTCTTTGATCATCTTAACGCCAGCTTTGGCGCCAGGAACGTTAACACCAGTATCCTTGATGTCGTAAGAACCATTTTCGTACTTGAATACATAACCGCCGTTAGCAGCGATCAGAGGCCAAGTGAAATAGGTGTTGTTGTAGTCCCACAGAATAGCTTTAACTTTACCGCCAGAGCTTTCCTGCAGTTTCTTGTCGAGTGCTGGGATCTCTTCGAAAGTCTTTGGTGGCTCAGCAACCAAGTCTTTGTTGTAGATCAGGCCAACAGCTTCAACCGCTACTGGGTAGCCGTAAACTTTACCGTTGATGGTTACTGCGTCCCAAGTGAAATCTTCAATTGCAGACTTCACGTTGTCGCTTGGCTTCAGCTCAGACAGAAGACCAGCAGACGCCCAATCACCGAAACGGTCGTGAGCCCAGAAGAAGATGTCTGGACCACTACCTGTAGAAGCTGCCTGCTGGAATTTACCAGGGGCATCATCAGGGTGAGCAACAGTAACTTTTACACCAGTGTCGGCTTCAAATTTCTTACCAACTTCAGCCAGTCCGTTATAGCCTTTATCACCGTTAATCCAGATAGTCAGCTGACCTTCTTCGATTGCGGCGCTTGCAGTTGCGGACATCCCTAATGTCGCAGCAGCAACTGCAGTGGCTAGGATTGTTTTTTTCATTAGCCTTTCCTTTGTGTTTTTTTGTTAGCGAGCAAAGCTCATTTTGGATAATGGGTTCCCCCAATCGCAAGCCATTCTAGAACATGCCATTACGTACCGCACATGACATGCCTCAAACTTTTGAAACTATACTACACACCGTTTTTTGTCTTTTTTGACAAAATCAGGTGTTTGTCTAGTTATTCACCTGCAATGGGCTAAAAGTTGTAAAACAACACCAATCCAATCAAAAAACCCACAACCTCTTTTGGTTAAAACCCGTAATAACACTGGGTTTCAACCAGAAGAGTCGGGGTTGATGTTTATATCATGGAATTTTTTTACAAGAAACCTTTCAGTTAGCAGCCACTTGAGAAAGTTAGTCGCATTCATGCGTGTCCGCAAGCGAATCACTCATCGCCCGAGCTTTTTACATGACGCTTTAACTGATCCAAGAGATTAGGAGGGACTCTGGTTATTGTTAACGTTTCATTTTGAGGATCAAACAGCACGCTGTCGCCCAACAAGCCTCTTTCGAAGCCGATAGAAACGCCCCTTCCCTGCCCACTGAATTTCGTTACTTTACCAACCACCGAGGCTACTGGTGGTAGCTCTTCCGGAAGTTCATCAGCAACTTGGTTTAGTAAACCATGATTATCGCCACTGACTGCGCCGACCACCTCTGACAGTTGAGCGATATTGAGCCGCTCACCAGCCTGTTGCTGTTCTTTGTAATATTGGCTGGTTTCCTTACGAACCTGTTGCTTCTCTTCTTTATTCAACTGCGCCGTATCACAGTAGGTTTCGACCGCTTCGACTAAACGTTCATTCTGCTGTTTAGCCTCTCGGTACTCTTCAGCATTCAAAAACTCTAAGAAAAAGTCTGACACCTTGCGCCCTACTCTGCCTCTGATAAAAGAAAGCGGCATATCTTCCTGCTCACGCAGCGCATCGAGATCGAGACGGGCAGCCAGCTGCAATTTGGAAAGGTCAAGGTAGGTACTCTGGTGAAGCGTCAGGTTCTGGTCGAAAGCCAGTGCTGCCGTTTGTGAGCTATAGGTAAGCAGTAAAAACTCTCTGCCCAAGCTACGATAGTGGCAGATAATAAACAGGCCTTCTTCTACATGTTCATTCTCGGCCATCGCCAAGATCAACTTATTGGCCGTTAGCAAAGAAAAATCGGCAAACGGCGACGTTTGCTCTAAATACTCATCTAACGCCTCTGTAAATCTTTTCTCTTCACCACCGCCCTGATTGCTTTCGATGAAGGAGGCATAACCTTTGGCTGGCTTGGCGTTATAAGTTGTATGAGATCGCTCTATCAACTCATTCAGCGAATGATCATCCGCAGGCAATGCATTGTGATTCTTTATCTGAAGTTGGTTCGCTTCAGTATCCAGGCTGATAGCGAGCACGCTCGCATTAATAATTTCTAATGACATGAAAGGAGGCCATATTCGTTTCAATAACTTATGTATGATATGCTTTTTAGCAATCAGCTGTGTAGGTTAAACGCCCATGCCCCAGGTTTCCAAGTATTCAAACTCTCAAATTGAAAAAGCGCTTAATGACGTCCTCGACGTCCTGCAGTCCCAAGATGCAACGATTGATTTCAGTCTTATGATTTTGGGCAATGCAACTTCACATATTTTGCAGCAGATCCCAGAAGAAAAGCGCGCAGCAGTATTAGATAGTTTTACCAAAGCTCTCAAGCAATCTGCACAACAGTAATCGAGTCACTCACTGAGGCGCGTCACAGGAATGACCTTTTCTGAGTTAGAATACAAAGACAAAGTCGCACGCCTGGTTAGCTGGGGTCATTGGTTTACCTTCGCTAACGCTATTCTGGCATTGGTCATATCTCTTGGCTATCTCGCCATCGTAGATCTTCCAGACACAATAACAGGACAGTTGTTCCTGTTGGTGTATTGGGCTGGCCACTTTTCATTTCTGACCTTTCTGATATTCCTGGCGCTGCTGTTTCCGCTCGCATTTGTGCTGATAAGGCCCTGGATAATGCAAGCGGTCTCCGCGCTGTTAGCCTCGGTCGGTGTTGGCCTGTTAATCATTGATATCTTGTTCTTCGATGCTTATCGGCTGCACTTAAACCTGTTTGCATTTGAGCTGGCAATCTCGCCCGAAGGTGGGTTGCTGGACTTTCAGTTCTGGCAACTCGCGCTGGTACTTAGTTTTATCTTTATTGTTGAGTTCCTGCTTGGCCTATGGCTTTGGCGAAGCCCAACACGCAACACGACACGTAAGCTAGCCAGAACGACAGCCACCGCGTTAACCGCTTGTTTTTTCCTAAGCCACTTTTTCCATATTTGGGCTGACGCACTGTTTTATGCCCCGATCACCAGCCAAAAACACTACTTTCCTCTTTCCTACCCCGCGACGGCTAAGACCTTCTTAAGAGACCACGGCTGGGTAGACGTAGACAAGTATGCAAATGAGTTCCGCGAGCAGCGATTCTCCAGTAAGACACTGAATTACGGTGTACAGAATCTCCCTTCATCGCAAGCAGCATATACAAACAGTGTACTTGTGGTAGTTATCGAGTCCTGGCGCTCAGATATGCTGACTGAAGAGGTGATGCCCAACTTATATGCACTGTCACGCTCAGGGCTGCGATTTACCAACCACTTCAGTGGAGGTAATGGTCCGTCAGAAGGCGTGTTCTCATTACTCTATGGCCTTCCTGCAACCTATCAGGATCATGTCACTAAGGCTTCTATCCCACCTTTGGTAAGCAGTGCATTGGAGCGAGAAGGCTACATCAGAAGCGCATTTACCAGCAGCAGAAAGCTTAACGACCGAATTGAAATGGTCGCTTTCAAAGGCTTCGAACAATTTCAAACTGGCGATAGTGGTATTGGTAATGCGGCGAACGATCGACGCATCGCCAAACAATGGACACAGTGGTACCAAAACAAAGAAAGCGACGCGCCTTTCTTCACTTACCTTTCATTATCTGCACCGAGTAACTTTGCTACGCCAGCTGGCTATAAGTCACCGTTCCAGCCCGACTTTGAAGGTGTCCACCTGTTCAGTGATACCGACCTGCTGGACGAAGTACAACTGCGTAACCGCTACAAGAACTCCCTGCACTTCGTCGATTCACTGATACCAGCGATACTGGAGCCTTTGCGTAAAGATGGCTCTCTGGCGAACACCACGGTGATTTTCACCTCAGACCATGGCATGGAGTTAAACGATAAAGGCGGTAATAACTGGGGTTATAACAGCAATTTCTCCAGTTACCAGACGCAAGTGCCGCTGGTTTTACTCTCTTCTGATGTCGGTGGTGCCGACATCGAAATGTTAACCTCGCACTACGACATAAGCGCACAACTACTGCATCAGCTTTATGGTAAGTCTGTCGATGTCAGCGAACTAACCAGCGGCCATCCCCTGCTTGGTGATAGCCGACACAACTGGCTGTTTATGGGGGATGCAAAGCACTTCGCTATCCTGGAGAAAGATCGGCTGACCGAACTGAGAATGAGCGGCCAATACAAGATCTATGATCGCGGGAACAAGCGAAATCGAAGCGCTAAGCTGAGGGTCAAGCCGATGCGTGAAGTGCTCGAAGAGCTAAGACGTTTTTACAGCGACTAAAGGTAGTTGCCGATTCCGTGCATTAATTGTGCAATCAAGCTGTTGGCGGCAAATATCATATTGCATTCCGGTTACGGATCGTTATCATAAGCGCCGCACCTCAAAGCAAGACCAAACAGTTGACGGCGTGTAGCGCAGCCTGGTAGCGCACTGTCATGGGGTGTCAGGGGTCGGAGGTTCAAATCCTCTCACGCCGACCAATAGAAAAGCCCGTAGCTCTATGAGTTACGGGCTTTTTGCCTTTCTATGCTAGATAAAACGCTAACTACGAGTACTTGGTCTGAAACGCGGAGCACACCCAATAGGCGCTATTCAGTAATCTTCGCTGCAACTTTCTGAGCGGATTTATCTTTAGCTGGAAACGCATTTTTAAGCAGTGCAACGACATCTTTTCCAGGATCATTGATGACCACCAGCACCCCGGTATCCAAGGCCTTATCAGCACTTATCGTACCCAGCTGAAGCGCCCTAATCACATTGTAAGACGTCGAAATAGTGGGTGACTCTTTTTCTGGAGGAAGAACCTGAAGCTGTACCAGGTATCCGCTTTTAGTTGTACCTTTTGATGTGCGATATCGGGTCCAAAGCTGATGTTCGGACAGGTTGATGTAAAAACTGATTTTGTTTGGACTTTCCGCTGAACTCAGGACGATTCCAAGCCTGTTCATATCCATATTTATCAGCCTGAGCCCTGCCTGCTTGGCATTGAACTTAGATGCCTTCGCAGCACCTTTACGAACAGTATCGACATCCGATGAATCGTATAGCGAACCCAAGTGGTAGTGATCGAATGGTGAGCCAAAGCCACCATGCATATTGCAGGCAAGCGCGCTTGGTACAGCCAACGCTGCACAGAGACATATGGAAAGACCGAGCCTTGAAACCAAAACAAACACCCAATTCAAATGATCACCAGATAGCTGGCATGGTGACCTGAACCTCTAACAGTAAATTCTAACAGTGCGATCTGTTCGTTGCCAATCAGCAGTCCCCTGCACTAGTAACCAATCAGTACGGCAATCACCAAAGCAACAGCACTTGCCGCAAGTAACTTGATAATCAGTGGCCAGATAAAACGGAACCAACGGTCATAAGGGATACCACACATACCCAATATGCCCATCAACACAGCGTTCGTCGGCACAATCATGTTCATCAAGCCATCACCCATCTGGTATGCCAAAACGGCCACCTGACGAGATACACCCACCAGGTCCGCTATCGGTGCCATGATCGGCATAGTGACATACGCCTGGCCGGAACCTGACGGAATAAAGAAGTTCAGCACGCTCTGAATAAACAGCATACCAACGGCAGATAGCTCCCCTCCCACCATGGTCAGCGGTGTTGCTAATCCATTGACCACAGTGTGCAGTACCTGAGCGTCACTCAATATCAGTTCGATGCTGCGGGCAAAGCCGATTAACAACGCCGTGCCAGTCAACTCACTGGCGCCGATAGTGAACGTCTTAGCGGCATTATCGAAGCCTTTACCTGCCACTAAGGAGCAGACCATGGCCAAAGCGAAAAACAGCGCACCTAACTCAACAAAATACCAATGGTACTTGGCGATTCCGACCACCATCACCACAAGTGTTGCCAGCGTTAAACCTAATACGGCTTTTTTACGCATATCCAGCGCTGGAAACTCAGTGGCCTTGGGTGGCTGAGCTTCAGGAATGTCGTGCACCAGACTGTTAACGTGATCAGCGCGAACAGCGCTCGCATATTTCCAAAGATGGTGAAAACCGATGGCTAGGAACGGGAATAAAAGCAGCAAGCGATACTCCCACCCGGAAGTTGGCGGGATCTCTGCAACGCCCTGGGCTACCAGCACGGTGAATGGGTTTAGCATCGCGGTGCCATAGCCAATACCGTAGCCAATCACCATGGATGCTACCGCTGATACCGTATCCATCCGCAGTGCTACACACAGAGAGATAAGGATAAGTACCAGCGGAATATACTCTTCTGCCATGCCAATACTGGTAGACCCTAGCGCGAACGCCAGCATACTCATCAGTAGTAACAGTGCTGGTTTATGTGCAAACCGGTTCAGGACCTTCCCCAGCAGAGCATCAATAGCGCCGGTTGAGCGGATCACCGCCAGCGAACCACCCACTAAAAACAGGAAGAAGATGATGCCCTGCGCTTCGCCCAATGCTCTTGGGATCACAGTGAACAATGTGGTCACAGGTAAGCTTACCTGCTGCTCAGCTACCTTATATGTCCCCGGTACCACCACGGTGTTGCCATTGGCGTTTTCAGCCATTTCAAACGAACCCGATGGCAACATCCAGGTAAGCAGATAAGCGACTACCATCATCAAAAACAGCAGCACCAAGGTGTGGGGGACTTTTATACTTTTCATGGAATTACTTGTTATTTTTATGAAGACTGGGGCTTGAGCCGATTTCTTCTACTCTATTTAAACTCGGCGCCAATTGATACGCCCATCCTAAAAGTTTGAACGACGATAGATGTAAAAAAAGCCGCAAGAGTATCGCTGCGGCTTCCGGTCAAAAACGCTGGCTCGTTATCAGCTGATTGGCGGGTAGCCTGACAAGATTTGCTCTGCGGCTTGCTCAGGAGACAAGTGTTCGGCTTGATACTGATGCTCAAAAATGTGGGACGCCAGAGCATCCAGCTCTTCACCTGACATGCCGTAATCTTCGCTGGCAATGGATATCACTTCGTTATGCCACTGGTTGAAATCCTGATTGTTCATCGCTCTGCCCTGTGACGCTATGAGTGTAATGCGTGTTACGACATGAGCACTTCGAAAGATCAGGCTACAAATACGATGCGAGGCATAACTTCAGAGGTTCAACCAGGCATAGGTACCCAATAAAATGCTGCTCAGAATATTGAGTGCCAGACCATGCCGGATAAAGTCTTTCATCTCCAGCTTGCCACTACCAAACACAATGGCATTGGGCGGTGTCGCAACCGGCAGCATAAAAGCACAACTGCATGCCATCCCCACCATCACCACCAAAGACTGCTCTGGTAATCCAAGTTGGGCTGCAAGCGAGGCAAACAGTGGCACCAGCAAAGCCGCACTGGCTGTATTGCTGGCCATCTCAGTCAGAAACACCACAAAAGTCGCCAGTCCGATGAACATTACCAACAACGGCATTTCATTAAACAGACTGGCAAACCACTGTGCCAGAAAAGCACTGGTGCCTGTTGCTTGAAGCGCTGCGCTCAGCGTTAAACCACCACCAAAAAGTAACAGCACGCCCCAATCGGTTTGTGACTGAAACGATTTCCAGTCCATCAGTTTCAGCAAGCCCAACGACACCAGGGCAATCATCGCAATCAAGGTATCGACACTGGAGACCTGTAACCAGCCTGCGATCAGTTTTGACATCAACCAACCAGCCACGGTCACAGCAAACACACTGGCCGTCAGAATGCGCGATCTGGTCCATTCGAACCGGGTAACCTGTGTTGTAATCGCCTTGGGAAAGGTAGGCCGGATAATTAACCAAAGCAGTACCAGGCTGGTAGGCAACAATATCGCCAGCAACGGTGACGCAAACAGCATCCAATCCAGAAAACTCATCCCCAGCTGAGCCGCAGCAATGGCATTGGGTGGGCTACCTATGACAGTCGCCATGCCGCCCATACTGGCGCAGTAAGCCAGCGCCAGCAGGCAAAAACGCTGCCTTCTTCGCCCTGCGTCATCGCTTTCGCCTTCACTTCCGGTATCAAATTGCCCCAGCAATCCCAACATAACCGGCAGCATCATTGCCGTAGTCGCAGTGTTTGAAATCCACATCGACAACACAGCAACACAGATCAGCATCAGAAACACGGCATAAACCGCCTTCCCGCCCGACCATTTTAAAATTGCATCCGCCAACGCTTTATCCAGCCCCTGACAACGCAGTGCAGAAGCCAGGGCAAAACCACCCAGAAACAGAAAGATGATGGGGTGTGAGAATTGAGAAAGTGCGGTCTTGGTATCAAACACGCCCAAAACCACGCAGAGAATTGGAATGCTCAGCGCCGTCAGCGTAATGTGCATCGCTTCGCTGAACCACATCACTGCGATAAATACCAGCAGCGCAACGCCGACGTTCAAGTCGCCCTCAAGCGGGCGAAACCAAAGCATACCAATGAGAAACAGCAGGTTGGCCAGCATCACCCAACCACGAAAAGAGCGCGGTTGGCGCTCGGGAAGAAGATGAAACATAAAGCCACCCCAATACGTTTTATCTTATTGTTATATTAGGGTTTAATTTGTGTTTGAGGATCAAAATCGCCCCAAGCCTTGACGGTGATCAGGCTTGCAAGGCGCAATGGTGTCCCAACAGGCTTACGCCTGATGACTCAAGAGACGATTATGATGCTGGTAGTGCGGAACGCAGCTTTTTCATATCCGGCGATAATGCACCCTTTCTGGTTTCCAGGTGGTCTATCGCTTCTCTTAAACTTGGGAAATTCGACTGCACAGCTTCAAATGCGCGCTTTTTTACGGCCATATCGTGGTTACCTGACAAAATAGAAAGCCAAGTTTCCAGCAATGGTAATGGGACTGACTGCGACAAAATACTCTCCGAGCGCGCTTCAACAACCTACTACTGAAGCATTCTCTTATATTACGTTTTGTTTATCTACGGCTATCCTGCCCCATTCAGAATGATGTGGCAAGCGTCGAAAAATTTGTCACTCCAGCGTTTAAAACTGACTTATGAGCAGTAAATATGGGACCGGTGACATAATGCTTTCACACAAACTATGGCAAGCTGATAGCCCTTGCGGTTGAGAGTCTAACACGATGCGACATTTGCCAGTAATTTTGATATCAGCGATGTTATCCTCCCTAAGTGCTTGTAACCAAAAAGAACAATGCCCGTTAGATGTGGAAATGACACTGCAGGGCAACGCCGGGTGTTTGATTTTAAACGGCGATAATCTGATCACTGTCACCCAACGTTTTACCACCAAACTCTCGCTTCCGGGTGGCACCGGCCAACGGGGTGAATCTGCTCAGTGCACCGCATGGAGGGAAACAAAAGAAGAAATTGGTGCGGATGTTGAAGTGAAACAGCACCTGAAAACTTTCAGCAACGGATTTCATCTGTTTGCCTGCGACCTCAAATCTAAACCAGACGACAATGGTAGTGACTGGTTGGAAGTGGCTTCTGTGCAATGGAAACCTATCACCGAGATTACCGAGGACAATTGGCGCTTCCCCGCTCACCTGACCGAACTAAAGGCCCTGTTCGTTAACTGAGGCATTTACGTCTAAGGCGCTAAACCAAAACCGTCTGACGCTACGTATACCTTTGCCAGAACAAACAATTTTGTTGTTTGCGGCAAAGGTAAAACGCAGTGCTCACATCTGACTTACAAAAATATCGGCTGGGCCTGTTCTGGTTCACCAATGATCTGCGGCTCAAAGATCATCCTTTGTTGGTTCGTGCTGCTCAGCAGTGCCAACACCTGCTGTTTATTTTCATCAGGGACACACAGCAGACACGGGGCAATCGATTTGTCTCCAGCCGAATGAGTGCAAACCGTAGTCTCTTTCAACTGCAGACGCTGCAATCACTCAACCTCGATCTGAAAAAGCTGGGGCAGGCGCTGTTTTACGCTGAAGGCGCACCTACTGCCATCGTCGAACAGGTGATCAATCAGCTTCAACCCGATGCGATCTATCGTAGTCGGCAGGTAGCCAGTGAGGAGAAGCGCCCCTGGCAACAACTGCAAAGCCAATTTCCAAACAGCAAATTCATCACTGCCACTGTGCAAAACATCTATCAATCTGACCAGTTGCCTGTGAGTGCTGATGCACTACCGGACACTTTTTCCAAGTTTCGCAAGCTTGTCGAAAAGACAGCGCCAAATTATGGCGAGGTTCAGATACAAGCGGCCCCAACGTCCTTGCCTCCGCCACCCAAACCAACCGCACTGAGCGACCACTTAGCGCTGGTTGCGGTGGATGAATGGCATATCAACCCTCCTGCTCAGCCGGGGCAATCTAACAAATCAGCAGTTGAACCCTTGCCCGCCAAGGCTGGCGAAGAAGCGGCTCTGAACTATATGCAAGGCTACTTTAAAACCTCTGCAGCCAGTCACTACAAAGAAACCCGCAACGCCCTTGATGGTGAGTTCACCAGCACTGGTTTTTCACCCTGGTTAGCTAACGGCACGCTTTCACCGAATCAGGTTCTTGCTGCGCTCGGACGCTACCAGCGTTTGCACGGCCGAAACGAAAGTACCTACTGGATCTATTTTGAGTTGCTGTGGCGAGAATATTTTCAGCTCTACGCGCTAAAACATGGCGACAAGCTGTTTCAGCTTCGGGGAATCACCAATAAACCGGTTACGGGCTGTCTGTATGGCGAACGGCTTGCTCGCTGGATCAACGGCACCACCCCCTATCCCCTGGTAAACGCCTGCATGAATCAACTTAGGGAAACCGGCCTGCTTTCAAACCGTGGCAGACAGATAGTCGCCAGTTGTCTCATTCACGAACTGCAACTGGATTGGCGCGCAGGCGCGTACTACTTCGAACAACAGCTGGTGGACTATGACGTTGCATCGAATTGGGGTAACTGGCAGTACATCGCAGGTGTTGGCGCAGATCCCCGTCAAGGTCGCCACTTCAATCTCGAAAAACAGCAGCAAATGTTTGACCCGGAGGGTGAATACATTGCCAAATGGCGCGGTGATGTGGGCGACCGAGGTGCCTTCATCGATTCCGTTGATGCTGCGGACTGGCCAACCAATCAACCCGTCGATACCTCTGGCGGGACCTTACAATGAACCCAACAATCCATACCAGTTCGGCCGCAGAGCAAGAGATCCAGATAGTCTGGTTCAAGCGCGACCTGAGATTGAACGATCACGCACCACTGTTCTTTGCTCAGCAGGCGGCACGACAAACCGGGTTGCCTACTTTATTGCTCTATTTGGTCGAGCCAAACCAAATCGACGACCCCCATTACGACCTACGCCACTGGCGTTTTGTTGCCGAGTCTATTCAGGATATCAATCAGACATTGGCGAGCATGAACGCGGAGCTTGTTGTGGGCCACAGCGATGCAGAGAACTTCTTTGAACAGCTCAACAGCCACCTTAAAATCCGGACTATCTTCAGCCACCAGGAAGTCGGACTAGCTACCAGCTTTGAACGTGATAAACGTGTGGAAGAGTGGTGCAAACAGCACAATGTAGAATGGCAACAGTTCGCTTATGGCGCCGTTATTCGCGGCGCAAAATCACGACAGGGCTGGACGAAACACTGGCAACAGGTGATGCGTGCCGAGCAGTTCCAGACTGATTTCTCTCAATTTCCACTGCTGGGCAAAAGCGCCCTCTCCGACGACCTTGCAGCCGAGCTTCCCAAAGCTTGGTTGGTGAAAGACCCGCTGTTTCAAACAGGGGGCGAGACCGCCGCGCATCAAATCCTGGCGTCGTTTTTTGAAGGTCGAGGCAAGCGTTACGCCTTTGACATCAGCTCACCATCAAAAAGCGCCGATAGTTGCTCGCGGCTATCGCCCTATCTGGCCTGGGGTAATCTGAGCCTGAGACAGGTGTATCAAACGCTGCTGGCACACTGGAAAACAACTGGCTGGTACAAAGCGCTTCGAGCCCTTTCATCCCGCCTGCATTGGCACTGCCATTTCATTCAAAAGTTTGAATCGGAATGCGAAATGGAGTTCCGCCCCGTAAATCGAGGATATATTTCGTTCCCATTTACGGAAACATCAGATGACCAGCGTCGTTTTGATGCCTGGCGCAACGGCAAAACCGGTTACCCGCTGATAGATGCCTGCATGCGTTGTCTGCACCATACCGGCTATATCAACTTTCGTATGCGCGCCATGCTGATCAGCTTCCTGTGTCATCACCTGATGCTGGATTGGCGTGCAGGCGCACTTCACTTAGCAAGACTATTTCTGGATTTTGAGCCCGGTATTCATTATCCACAGTGCCAGATGCAGGCTGGCATTACCGGCACCAATACTATTCGGGTATACAACCCAACCAAACAGGCACAGGAACAAGATGCTAACGGCGACTTTATCCGTCGGTGGTTGCCGGAATTAGCAGAACTCCCCAATGGATTGTTGCACCAGCCCTGGCTGATGACAGCGATGGAGCAACAGATGTTCGGAGTGATTTTGGGCCAGGACTACCCTCACCCCATCGTTGATATCACGACCGATAGCAAAGAGCGTCGAGCGTTATTCTGGCAATGGCGTAAACGCCCGGAGGTGAAACAGGAATCACAACGTATTTTGCGCACGCACGTTGTGAACGATCGCTAAGCTGAAAAAGTTAAGGATGGTAACTCATGCATAAGAAAACTCAGCTCCCATCTAAGCTCTGTCCAATCTGCGAGCGACCATTTGAGTGGCGTAAAAAATGGGAAAAAGTATGGCATGACGTCAAATACTGCTCTGAGCGATGTCGTCGTCAATCAAAACAAAAACCGGCTGATACCAATCCGAGAATAAGTACATGATAGATAAAGCGCTGCAGGCAGCTCTGGAAGACACAAAGCCGCCCACTGAGCGGATCCGACTGATATTGGGTGACCAGCTCAACGCATCTCACAGCTGGTATCGCACTGTTGATCCCGGCACGCTCTACCTAATTGCCGAACTTAAACAGGAAACCGGTTACGTCAAACATCATATCCAAAAGATATGTGCCTTCTTCGCTGCCATGGCGGGTTTTGCGAACGCCCTGAAAACGGCCGGTCACAAGGTGCTTCACCTTACCTTGGACGACACCCAAGCCTATGAAAACCTGCCTGCGCTGATAAACGACTTGCTGACGTTTACTGGCGCCCGCGATTTTGAGTTTCAGCGGCCAGATGAGTACAGATTAAAACAGCAACTGGAAACCATGCTGTTACCAGACGGAGTGAGCCGTACCATATGGGACAGTGAACATTTTCTAGTACCTTTCGATGAACTTAGTCACTATTTCAAAGCAGATACCGCACACCGCATGGAAACCTTCTATCGAAAAATGCGCCGCCGGTATGACTTGCTGATGAACGGAGATGAACCCGAAGGTGGGCAATGGAACTACGATGCCAACAATAGAGAAAAGCTGAATAAGCAGGAGATCGAAGCGCTGCCTGAGTCGCTCTGTTTTGCTAATGACGTTAGTGATATCAAGGCACGTCTGGACAGGCACGAAATCGACTATTTTGGCAGCTATCACAGCGCCCTGTTGTGGCCAGTGACGCGCAAGCAGGGGCTACAGCTGCTCAACTATTTTTGCCAGCAGTTGCTACCTAAGTTCGGCCGATTCCAGGATGCGATGACCTGTCAGACCGAAACAAAATGGAGCCTTTATCACTGCCGACTTTCATTTGCCATGAATGCCAAACTGCTGCACCCCAAACAGGTGATTGATGCCGCGATCACGGCGTACAGAGAGGCAGATGGCGCCATCACCATTGCGCAAGTAGAGGGTTTCGTTCGTCAGATACTCGGCTGGCGCGAATATGTGCGTGGTATCTACTGGCTAAACATGCCGCTATATGCAGAGAAAAACGCTCTAAATGGCCACAGATTGCTGCCAACCTACTTTTGGGATGGCGACACTAAAATGCGTTGCATGCGCGAATCTTTAGGCCAAAGCCTGGAGTATGCGTACGGCCACCATATCCAGCGCCTGATGGTGATTGGCAACTTTGCCCTCATTACCGGCATGGATCCGGACTTAGTCGACGCCTGGTACCTGGGTGTTTATATCGATGCCATAGAATGGGTGGAGATGCCGAACACTCGGGGTATGAGTCAGTTTGCTGACGGGGGCCTGCTTGCCAGCAAACCTTACTCCGCCAGCGGTAATTACATCAATAAGATGAGTGACTACTGCGCCAATTGCCATTATCAGGTGAAGCAGAAAACAGGAGAGAAAGCCTGCCCGTTTAACGCGCTTTATTGGCACTTTATGAACGAACACCGTGAGCGTATTGCCCGCAACCCACGCATCGGTATGGTGTATCGCAGCTGGGACAAGATGAGTGATGAAAACCGCGCAGCAGTTCTAAGCCAGGCCGCCTCCTATCTGGCTGACCTGGACTCTCTTTAAAGCTGAATAGAAGTGAATTGGTTACTTCACCACATGATAAATACTGCCGGTATGGCTCACCAGATAGAGTTCCCCGGCCTGGTCTTCACCAAAAGATGACGGTGAGGTTGAACGCGCAACTTCAATCGGAGCTAACGGAGTCTTGGCAGTATCTGCAGCCCACACTCGGCCCGACACGTAATCGGCAAAGAAGTACCAACCATTGAGCGCTGGCGAGCCCTGCCCACGATATACATAACCACCGGTGATTGATTGCCCCCAATCATGGCTGTACTCAATGACTGGCATCTGCAGATCTGCAGGCGCATCACTCACGTCACGAAACTCGTGGGTCGCTTCGTACCAGGGCCAGCCATAGTTGATCCCTGGCTCAATCAGGTTCACCTCTTCCCAGGCGTTTTGACCCACATCCGCAGCCCACAACTTGTTGGTTTTGCGATCAAAGCTGAAACGCCAGGGATTGCGCAGACCATGCGCCCAGATCTCATCACGTACTTGAGGGTTTGTTATAAACGGATTGCCGGGTGCCGGATTACCGTTGCCATCAATCCTCAATATTTTGCCCAGCAGTTGGGTCATATCCTGGGCACGGTTCAGCGGGTCACCCGCACTACCGCCATCTCCTAATCCAACATAAAGATAACCGTCCGGGCCAAATGCCAGCATGCCGCCATTGTGGTTTCGGTAGTCCTGCGGCACCTCAAGAATCACCTGCTCACTCTGGTAATCAGTAAGGTTCGGATTACCTTGCTGTACCCTATATTTGGCGATCACTGAACGGCGAGGTTTGACTGCGGAGTAGTAGACATAAAATGTTTGATTGGTCTTAAATTCAGGGTCGAATGCCAGCCCAAGCAAACCTTCTTCATTGCTTAGGGTGAAGCGATTTTTGGTGGCTTTGTTGATATCAAAAAACACCTGCGCCTGTGTTACCGCGTCGCTGTTCTGGAACACTTTAATCTTGCCAGTCTGCTCAACCACAAACAGCCGATTACTATCATCACCCGCATGGGTCAGATACAGCGGCACCTCGAAACGTAGTTCACTGAATACCGGTTTTAACTCTACTTTTTCGACCGCCAAGGCATTGCTAAACAGTCCTAGCCAAACACCAGCTAAAACGGCAACAAAACGAAAACAACCCATCACTTTCCCCCTGAATTTATTCTATTTGTAGTTTTGTTAAACAGTCAGGTGTACGAACTCAATAGCCAGTGAGTTCAAGATAACCACGACACTGTGCAGGTTCGGCACACAACACGGCCCCTTCCCAGTATGGAAACAGGGTGTTCATCTGCTGGTCGGCATGTAACGCATGAACCTGCCAACTAAGCGATTCTGTGGGAAGCCCAACTTGCCAACCTACAGGTACCGGCCGCACACGTTCTCTGCCATCGCCATCAGGCGCACTCACTTTGGCGTACTCAATCGGCTCAAACTCTAGCGTGTTGCGGTCCAGCGTTGTCACCTCACCCTCTGGGGTGATTAAGCTGCCATAAATATAGTGGTTACCGTCTTTTTGGCGTAACCGGAACGCCATCAAGCCGCGGCCATCATCCAGGTGTAAACTCATCCAGTCCCAGCCGGTTTGCTCGTCCGACAGGTACTGACTGCTCCACTCTCTGTCCAGCCATGCCAGCCCAGAAACCGATATCTCGCCGCCACCCTCTTGTTCTGGCAATTGCACTGTTCCAGAGATGCTCAGGTGCGGCATGCTGTAGTAATAGGAACCGACTTCATTCGTGGGATGTTTGCGACTAAACCCGTTGTCACCATGCAGTGCAATCGCACCATTGCCTGACAGTTCAAGATCCAGCGCAAATTCGCCGGTATCGAGCGCAAGTTGTATCGGCAGTATGTCGCCAGTGATTGGTGTAGTTGCGTTGAGGTTAACATCGGCTTTTTTTGACTTACCGAACAGCCAATCTTCTATCCGTACCACAAAAGGTTCGGGTTGAACCTCAACCAAGCCAACACCACCACGTGCGAATATTTCCGCTTCGTAGTGACCAGTGGGTGTTGAAAGCGCCGCATGGGCCATATAGATCTGCGGGGTAGCCCAACCTGCATCCTCTTTCTCCGTTTCAGCGGGCGGCTGCATTCGATTTCTAAACAGGGTGAACTGAATACCGTATTCTCTGTTGGTGCGAAGGCCCTCTTGAGTCGCCAGATCATTGTCTAAGTCCGCGGTTAGATTCGCGGTCAGATACCACCACTCAATGCGGTAATCGGGGTGTTCACCATGGTCTTCAGGAAATGAAAGCGGCACGCCAGGGCGTGCCTGCCGATAACCTTCGATCTGGTCGCCCTTTAAAATCTGGTTATAGCCAGTGTCATCGGCAGCTTCATCTGATTTGAGTTTACGCCCACTTTCATCACCCGCTGGTGAGCAACCGATCAAGGCTAATGAAAGCGTTAAGATCAGCGAAATTAAAATCTTCGGACTAAAGGCCAGCATTGTCCTTCGCAGAATATGCTTGTTGTGATTCATCATTCTGCCTCCGAAATCTGTCTGGCAATCGACCAGCGATGCAAGCGACGTAATGCCAGAACCGCGGTCAGCGATGTCACTATGCCCGCCAAGGCTGCCAATTGAACAAACCGCAGCCACGGCAGATCAACCGGGTAGCTCCAGCCAAAGCCATACACATTAAGCAGGTTGATAAGCACCCAGGCCAAACCGATACCAAACGGCAACGCCAACAGCGTGCAGAGGATACCGACGCTGGCCCACTGGCCAATAGAAACCAGATAGAGGCGTCGTTTACTTACGCCCATACTGCCGATCACACCCAGCGCTTTGCGACGCCGTTCATTCAGCAGATAGAGGGCACAAGCCAGCCCCAGCGCAGATACCAGCAGGGTTAGCAGGTTCAATGCCTCGGTGGCAACAAAGGTCTGGTCAAACACAGCCACCGCCACGGTTCGCATCGATTGCTGGTCGATCATCTGACGGTCGGTAAACCCATACGTATCTCGGATGCGTGGCATTAGTGTCGATATGTGTGATGATTCAGAGAGCAAAATACCAATGCCGGATATCCCTATCTGCGGCCAGTATTGGGAGAACACGCGCTCATCTACCATCAGTTGTGGGTTGGGATTGCCGTAATCGTAATAGACACCAGACACGGTAAATTTAATGCCTGAATCTCTTCCCCCCAATGCGCTATCTGCTTGCGTTTCGCCTTGATGGGCAGTGACGCCTTTTGAGCTCAGCCAAACCTGATCTCCGAGGTTCAGGCCATGCAATAGATGCAGGCGCTGGCTAATCAATATCCCCTCGCCAGCTTCAAACCGCTGCCAGTCGATCTGTTGCGCACCTTGGTAGAGCGTAATGGCGCGTTGCGCTAAATCATCACGGGACAGAGAAAGTAGCGCTGCGCTAAGTTCTTTCACATCAGGTCTCGTAACTTCAGCGCCTGCATTATCAGAATTGGCGTAATCAGTAGCGAAATCTGAGGCGGTTTGAATGCGCACATCGATCTGGCGCTGAGTCAGTAATCCTTCCACTTCAGGTTGCGCCTCAAGCCAACGGATCAACGACGCGGTCTCGGACTGCGGCCTGAGATAGATATCCGCCACTAAACGTTGATCCAGCCAATCCAATACGGTTTGCCGAAAGCTGTTGACCATGGTGTTCACGCCCACATTGGCGGTCAGCGCCAACACTAGTGCGATCATTGCGACATGCGTGCGGGACATCTGCCATTTCAACTCGGTCACAGACCAATGCATCACAGGCCATTTTGCAATAGAGAAACGCCCCTTGGCAGCGCTCTTATATCTGGGCTTACCTGCGGGCTTACTTGCGGGCATACTTTCGGGATTACTTGTGAGCTTAGAAGAGGCAGCGCCCTGTCTGGCAAGACTGGCCAACCCTTTTGAAAACAGCACGGGCACAATAAAACCGGCCCCCAACAGCAATAAGGCGATCACTAAGAAGCCCGTGTACAAGCCCGGTGCCAGCCAAGCGATAAACGCGGCAAACAGCACCATTAATACACCTAGCTGCGCCACTTTAATCTGCCATGCTGTGCCCCTGGTCATCTCCTCCATCGCTGAACCGCTTAGCGTTTGTTCACCCTGCTTAGTTTTGATGAACTGCCACCAGGGCCCCGCGGCGGCAAGCGCAATACCGGCCGTAGAGACCATCAAAGCTCTCACCACCACGTCCAACGACCAGCCAGACCAAATTGACTGATAACTCAAACGCACCGCATACAGGTTGTCCAGCGTGCGCCCCAACAGCGGCAGCAATATATCCGACAACCAAACACTGACCGGCGCGGCTATCAAGGTGGTCAACAGTGCCAGAACAACCCACTCGACCAGAAGCAGTCGGGCGATAAGCGGCTGCGCTATACCCAATGTTCTTAGTTGATTGAATAAGGGCGCACGGTCCTGCAGTGAAAAGTGAATGGCATTGAACGCGATAAAAATACCCACTACCCAGGCCAATAATCCCATGGCGGTCAGATTGAGGTGCAGACTGCGTGTCATTTGCGACAACGTGAGTTCAGATCGGCTCCGCTCTAGCTTTAGTGTCGGTGGCAGTGCTGCAGCCAGCTTTTCAAAATGGCTTTCCCGCTCACTTTCGCTCATGCCTTCGTTTTCCATCAGCGCGATGTAGTTGAGCTTGCCGGTCATTCCCAGCAGTTGCTGCCCTAAACCAATGTCGGTCCAAAGCCGATGCCCCAAGCCTCGTTCAGGGATCTGCCGCACCTCGATACCCGCGCTTCTGCCCACTTCTATACCCGCTTCTGTACCCGCACCGCGATCGACAATAAGGGCGCCACTAGATCCAGCCGGATAAAGGCGGTCGCCATCTTCCAGCCCAAGCTGGGCCATACGTTGAGCGCTTCCCCAAAACTGATAAGGTGGCAGCATCAGGTCGGTTATATCGGGCACAGACTGATTGTTATCATCCTGACCGCCCTTCTGACCGCTATCCTCAAATGAGCCCTCATCTGAGCTCCCATCTGTACCCTCATCTTCCTCCAAACTCTCGGCAGCACTAAACGCCAACGGGTCTGTCGCGACAATGGAGATAAAGCGCCCCTGCGTATCCTTGAAGGTACCGGACACCACAGGTATCAGATTGCTGAACCCAGCGTTACGCAGGGAGATATAGTTGGCCTGGTCGACCGGTTTACGGTCATTAGCCGAGCTAATAATGCCGTAAGCTTGCTGGCCAATCAGCTGCTCACCGCGCTGATAATCGCGTTTAGCTGTTTCATTCAACAACCATACGCCATTGACCATGACCACACCGGTGATCAGGCCTATCAGCAATAAAAACAACTGTATGGGATGGCGGCGATAGTGTTGCCATACCGCTTTTGCAACGGGGCCCGCCCTCATACCTGAACCTCAGGCTGGCTCGCCTCCAGTCGGTGGTTATGCAGCTGGCGGTTATGAAGTAATTGGGTCTTATCCAGGTAGGACGCCATCTCCCGGCTATGAGTCACCATCACCAGCGCACTGTTGGCGCTGCGACACAATTCCGTCAGTAGCGCCATCACCTGATGGCTTAGCTCATCATCCAGGTTACCGGTTGGTTCATCAGCCAAAATCAACGGTGGCTGATGACTGAGTGCCCTGGCGATCGCCACCCGTTGCTGCTGACCACCAGAGAGTTGATCGGGCCAGCGATGGAGTAACTCAGCCAACCCGAGGCGTTCGATTAGATGCTCTGTATGGTCGCTCTGTTCCGACAGTCCCAAAACCCGGCGTGGGAACAACAGATTATCCTGCACGCTCAATGTAGGCAGTAAGTTGAACTGTTGAAACACAAACCCCAGCTGGCGACGTCGATAATCACAAAGCGCCTCGTCGCTGGCGTTGCCAAGGGAGAGTCCTTCAAATCGTATCTCACCAGAAAACTGCTGGTCCAATCCGCCAATCAGGTGCAGCAAGGTGCTTTTGCCGGAGCCACTGGCACCCATTAACGCCAGCATCTCTCCTCGCTCAATAGTCAGGTTGACGCCCTTAAGGACTTCGGTGTCAGAGGGGTTGCCTGAAGCAGCATGCCCGCCATAACTCTTGCCAACATTTTCCACACTAAGCACTGCGATCTCTCCCTTACTACTTTTATTGCCTCTGTCTGCAACAGAGTGAACAGTTTGTCGGTCTAGTGCGTACCTATCGCCTACGCAAAGAAGTCTCCTGCGTAAAACAGGCTCTCTATTTACACAGCAAGTCTCGGCAGGTTTCGCAGCAGTCTTGACAGCCCTGTTGTCAGAACATGACACTGGCAAACTGAGTACCGACAATCTGCAAGCATTAATATCATTACAGCGTTACCGATAAGAGTACGAAAGTTATGACCAGATGGTTGATCTTATTAGCAGTTTTTATCAACACCATTTTTATCAGCACAGTATTCTCGCCGCTCGCTAATGCCAGCGTAGATGATGCTGCCTTTGAGCGCAGCGCCGCGTCTGAGCCGCAGCAGCACCCACACATTGAAGTGCAACTGGTCAGCGAACTGAGCCACTGGCAACCAAACGAAACTAACTGGGTTGCCGTCGTTCTGAGGCACGAACACCACTGGCATACCTATTGGGCCAACCCAGGTGAATCCGGACTGCCTACCCGTATCAAATGGACACTGCCCGAAGGTGTTAGCGCTGGCGACATCCAATGGCCAGTTCCGAAACGTATCGAAGCGGCTGGCATCATTAATATCGGTTTTGAAGACGACACCCTGCTGATGGTGCGGCTTACCGGCAGTCCTGCGGATAACAGCGGCGCGGTCCGGATACAGGCCGATGTCAGCTGGCTGGTATGTAAAGAAGCCTGTATTCCGGGTGATGCCAGCTTGAAGATGTCGGTCCCCTTGATTGTTTCCGGAGAGAATGACGGCAATATCCCTCTGAAGACGGAATTTGCCCAGGCATTCACCGATACCCGAAGCCTGGTGCCGCAACAGCATAGTTTTATCGCGACATCGGCCGTCACTGAAACAGAAATTCAGCTACAGCTTGCTGCAACCGATTTGGAACAAAGCCAATTGGACCTGCAGCAGGTACTCAAAAGCGACCTGTTTGCAGAGCAGGAGTCACTGGTTCAGGCGTCCGCTACGCCCTCTTGGCAGGTTTCCGGCAAGACGCATTCTGAAGAAACGCTGATCGCTACGCTGCCACTGAATGACTACTTTCTGGAACTGCCCGACACCACCCATTGGGTGATGATCACGCCACAAAACCAAAAGATTAGATTTAGTGCCGAGTCTGGCGCGATTGTTAGCCCCACAATAGACCCTGGCGCCTTAAGCGGATCTGGTGAACAACTCACCGCGCCACCCACACAAGCCAGTACAACACCATTACTGCTGTTGATGGCGATGGCCTTGGTGGGCGGTTTGTTACTTAATCTGATGCCCTGCGTATTTCCCGTGCTGGCGATCAAAGCAGTTAGTTTGGTTAAGCTGCGCGGCAAAGAGAAGCAGGAAGCGCGTAAACACGGCTGGCTCTATCTGGCAGGAATTCAAGCGTCACTCTTACTACTGAGCGGCTTACTGCTGGCACTGAAGCTTTCAGGCCAGCAACTTGGCTGGGGCTTCCAACTTCAGGACCCTTGGTTCCTGGCGGTATTGGCCACCCTGATGTTTGCTATGGGTTTGGCGCTGTTTGGCGTGTTTGAGCTGGGCGCACGTTTTATGTCTTTAGGTCAGGAGCAGGTAAACCAAGGTGGCTATAAAGCCTCTTTCCTGTCTGGGGTGCTTGCCGTGGTGGTGGCCAGCCCATGTATGACACCACTGATGGCCCCCGCGGTAGGCGCGGCACTGACCCTGCCCGCTATCGAGATGGTCGCCATTATGCTGTCACTTGGTTTTGGCTTGGCATTGCCGTTCTGGGCGATCAGCATGGTACCGAAATTGGCCGCCCTGCTTCCTAAGCCCGGCGCATGGCTTGAGACCTTCAAGCAGGCGATGGCATTCCCGCTGCTGCTCACCTCCGTCTGGCTGCTGTGGCTACTGAGCAATCATCAGATCCTGGCAGTAATCGCGACGCTACTTGTTTGGGTGATAGCAGCCTTTGTCATCTGGCTGCAGCGCCGTCAGTTGCGCCGTACTCTTGTGGTCACCACGGTAATATTGGTCGCCTCGCTGATCAGCTATTTTGTGGTGATGCCATCACAGCGCTCTGAACTGGCCCTGCCTGAGCAGGTGTATAGTCAGGAACTGCTGCAACAAAAACTGAGTGATGCCCAACCTGTACTTGTTAATATGACCGCAGACTGGTGCCTCACCTGCAAGGTAAATGAGCGTGTGACTTTTGCCGACAGCGACGTAAAACAAGCCTTTAATGAGCTGGGCGTTTCCTATCTGGTCGGAGATTGGACCCATCAGGATGCAGCAATTACTCAGTACCTGGACAAGTTCCAACATGCAGGGGTGCCCCTGTATGTGATTTATGACACCCAAGGCAACAGTCAGGTGTTACCGCAACTACTGACACCCGCCTTACTGATCGATTCGTTACAAAAAGCGGTAGAAGTGAAGTCAATTTCAGCCACAGCATCGGAGTAAACCCATGTTTAAGCGATACAAGAGCACTTTTTCAAAAACAATGTTAAAAACAGCCACGCTTGTACTGGCGATGATCAGCACCCCATTTGCACTGGCCGCGGTTAAACCGGGCCAGGCTGCACCGGATTTCGAGTTACAAAGCGCCAGCGGCGAGACTGTGAAGCTCTCAGACTATAAAGGCAAATACGTGGTACTGGAGTGGACCAATCACCAATGCCCGTTTGTCGTAAAGCACTATGATTCTGGCAATATGCAGGGCCTGCAAAAGCAGTACACTAAAGATGATGTGGTTTGGCTGTCGGTGATCTCTTCCGCCCCCGGCAAACAGGGCAATGTGTCAGGCAGCGAAGCGATGGAACTGACCAAGAGCCGTGATGCCGCCCCCACCCACGTACTGCTTGATGGCAGCGGCGATGTCGGTAAAGCCTATGGCGCCAAAACCACACCGCATATGTACGTGATCACCCCTGAAGGTCAACTGGCCTATATGGGCGCTATCGATAGCATCAAGTCCACCGACCCGGCTGATATTCCAAAAGCCGATAACTACCTGCAGCTGGCGATGGCAGACTTAAGCCAAGGCAACACAGTAGGTAAACCACTGACCAAGCCTTATGGTTGCTCAGTCAAGTACTAAGCCTTTCTGAAACTGCCGCTCAGAAATGGGCGGCAGTCGTCCCCAGCCCCACTTCAAATGCACAGACCTAACCTAAGCCCTGAACAGATCTCAGTCGATTAACACAAGACTAATCAGATTCTCGGTTCGATACGGAAAGAGATTTCTTTGTCCTCCACGAATGAGAGCCAAATTCTTCTTTCATATTTCAAGACAAGCTGCATCAGCATAAAGCTGTGATTTAAGACGTTGATATATCGTTACTTAGCTCGCTATAGTGGGCAAATAATCAAAGGCAGGAGGCTGTTGTTTAGGCAGCTTTCAGCCTAATACGCGTTATGTCTAAAGGGATTTTTATGAGTTCGATTATCAGTGGATTCAAGTTTGGTATTGGGTTACTACTGGCTTCATTCGTTGCCGTAGGAGTGTATGTTGGCGGCGCGTTTGCGTTGGAGTTCATCTCTGAAAGTTGTACGGAAGAAACATACAGCCCGGATGTCACTGTCACCACTATCAACCACTGGAAATCAGAAGGTAGCGCCAGCCCCAAGCTAATGATTGTTGGCGAGGTTGCCAATAACTCAGACATTAAATGGAGTAGTCTGGAAATTGCCTACGTGCTCAAGGACGGTGAAAACAAGTTTCTAAAGCGCTGTTCAGAAATTCTCTACTATCCAAAGTTAGAGAATGGGCCGGTCAACTTTGAAGTCAAGTGCTTCGATCCGCCTTCAAATTTGGACGGTTTCACATATGAACTTGAGCTTTATGGGCGGTATTAAACATACAATGCAAATCACTAACTCGGCGCTACGCTCCTCAAGGACAAAGACCACTGGATGGCAAGCTGCTGTCCTTTACCCGTGGCTGGACGTTAAGCTTCATTTATGGACAAGATATTGAAAATCAGAGCAGTAGAAGAATTAAGAGACTTCATTAATCACGGACATAAGGTCAAGTACATCTTGTTCTGGGGGCATAGGAAGCCGAAATCGGGTGTCTCTAAGTCATGCTTTAGCCAGTGGTATGAGTCAAGCTTCGAGAAAAATGGCGTTACTTATAGAACTGCCGAGCACTTCATGATGGCGAGCAAAGCAGAACTTTTCGGAGATGAAGAAGCCCGCTTAAAAGTAGTTTCCGCGTCTAACCCCGGCGAAGCAAAAAGCTTAGGACGTGAAGTCAGGGGGTTTGATGAAGCACTGTGGAACAAACATCGTTTCAATATCGTTGTCGAAGCAAATTTACTCAAATTTTCCCAGAACCCAGAATTATCCCAGTTTTTATTAGGCACTGGCGAAAGAGTATTGGTTGAAGCAAGCCCCGTAGATAGGATTTGGGGAATCGGGCTTGCGGCGGACGATAATGCTGCTGAGAACCCGAACTTATGGCGAGGTCTAAACTTACTTGGATTTGCATTAATGGAAGTTAGATCTCGGCTCGCCGAAAATGACGCCTAACAAGTTGCGCAAATTCACACTGGCCGCTGAAAATCGACGCCTCCGCAGGCTAGGCTTCGCCAGTCCCTTCGCAAGGCGCTAGCTTTCCTTATGGATATAGATAGATCTGAAAAAACGCGAAGCACTTTAGGCTATATGTTTGTTGCTTGTTTCGGGGTTGGGCTTGGCCTGTATTTACTGACATTCATTCTGGTTCAGTACGGCCACCATCCCGAGAGCTACGGGTATTTCGACTTATTTAAACTGTCGTTGGGGCTGTCGCTAATCACCAGTCTAGCTAGCTTTCTAATCGCGATGGTTTTGTTAGTTCCTTTTTACAAACTGACAAGCCACTATCGTTTCGTTAGTTATTCCAGTATGGCTTTTTGTGGTGCATTGCCAGGTTTTGCTTTCTACCTGTATGAGTCGAATAGGTTTTATCTCTGTTGCATATTTATCGGCATGCTCATTGCGCTGTCATTCACCAAGCTAAAGGCTACACGCACCTCTAAACGGAATTATGGAAGAAAGTACGAAGAATAAAATTCTTAAGCTATACGATGATGGAGAGCTTGAAGAGCTTCATGAAATCCTTGCGCCTTATGTCGCCAATGGTGAGCCTTTCGCGCTTCATATAAATGCCAGTTTTAGTTTGGCTGGTTCGATGGAAACTGAAGCGGAGTACTCTAAAAGATACGTAGAGCAAATGAAGAAAGCTTCAGAAGGTGGTATTGCTGCAGCTTCTTACCGAATGGGTGTAAATCATCTGTATGGTGACGATGTGAAACAGGATTATAAACTAGCGTCCATGTACTTTGAGAGGGCGATTGCTCAAGGCGATTCATACACGAAGTTTACATATGGTTTTAGCATCTACTATGGAACAGATGAAAATCCCCAAGATAAAGTTCGAGGGCTCAAACTAATGCAAGAAGCTGCCGCAGAGGGTATCGAAAAGGCGGCTCGGGAGTTGGAGCTGATTAGTAAATCGCAGTAAAGCATAAAAAACTATCCGCATTAGTTGCTCGCATGTTCGCAGAGGTGTTACTGGTATGAGTTCAAATCGAATCGCCATAGTATTATCTGAAAACGAAATCGAGATAAAGAATCTCGCCGCCCAAATGCATGTTTGGATTGCTGGAACGAAATCGAATGTGAAAGTGGTGAAAGCTCTTTGGAAGAGTTCACTGCCGAGCCAACTAACACAAACATACTTTGATATTTCCTCAGACTCATCAAAGGAAGAGCAGTGCATTGGCGCAATAGATCAAGTAGATGCACACCATTGCACAGCTTTTGGCACTGAATCGTGGTCAGAAATACAAGTTCATGGCACACCTCTAACGCAGCGACTTTCAAATGAATTTGAAATGTTTGGCAATGTAGCAATCAAAAGAACAGATTATGGCTTCACAGTGCATAGACAGAGTCAAACATAACCCAGCAATGGAAGCCGCCAACTCTTCTCTACGCTCTTCGAGAACAACAAACACTACGCCACCCAACCGCCACCTTAACAAACTACTCCTCCAGCCAGTTCATCAAGCGTCGAGTGACATCAGGATGACTAAGCAGCTCCATGTGCGTCATTTGGAAAGCAACCCATTGGTTCGACGGCAAAAACGCAAGCGTGCGGTCGGGGTCTTTTTGTTGACCTAATGCGCTATTAAGCGGAACCAAGCCATCACCAACCAAATGGTTGGCTAACATGCTGCGCCTGGATGCTGTGGTTGCTGCAATGCAGTAGTGGTCAATATGTTCTGTCAAAGCCACGTGCTGATGCTCATTAGGTCTGGTATCAGATCGGCGGTGAGGCTGACCATGTTGGTCCATCCAATCATCATCCACAAGGTAGCCATAACGTAGGTCCGTGATCCCAGCGCTACGTAGCTTTGTTAACCTGACAAAGGGCGCGGTATAAGGCGTTTTGTCGAGAACAACATCCACTTTGCTACCGGCTTTTTCCAACGGAGCACCATGGTGGGGCGTACCAAGATACACAATCTTGTTAACCCGCTGCAGCCAACGACATTGCTGTTGCTCCCCGTAATAGCAGGCGCTGCGTATCACCAGCCCTCCCATACTATGGGCAACCACGGCGATCTCCTTAATCTGCTCAGCAGAGTCCGAAAATAACTGCTCCAATTGCATTGATAGCTCTTTGCCGTTTTGTGAAATATGCCGACCAGAGTTGTACCGGAGATATACAGGGGTATAACCCAAATGCTCAGCCAACATCTCCCCATGGTTGACCACGGTTTCATTATCCTTGGCGTTCCATTGCAGGTCGTTCATGCACAAGCCGTGAATCATCAGCAAGATCCTTGGCGATGGATGATCGCTATGCTCTCGTGCTAAACACTCTGGCGTAAGCAACTGCCCTTGGAAGCGAAGACTCATAGGCGTCGCAAGTGGATTAGCTGATTCCTCCAGGCGATCACCTACCACACCATTTAATGTGGCAATAATCGCTTCCCGCTCGGGCGTGCTGGGTTTGTCCTTATCGATGGCATCAAAGACTGGTTGTAGTTTTTGCAGGACTGCGTCGGCACTTTTTCCAAGCAGCGTGGTGATAGCGTAAATGGAGGCATAGCTGATGCGGGTGATGCCGCGAGTCTGACCCTCTGACTTTCCCTTTGGTGCACCAACCGATCGCCACACAGATTGGTGTACACCCTCCGAGATGCGGGTCACTCCCGTGACCGCTTGGGTACCTAATAGGCTAATACCTCTGAGATCGGAAGCACGGAGATGCTTGATTAGATCCTTACTTTTCCATTTGGTCATGTTGGCTCCATGCTTGGACGGCTAGGGACTCGTTAAGGTAAAGAGCCATCGAAACGCTTACTATCAGACTAGTTCTAAAGTCCGACCAGTACACGGATATGAGTGACCCCAAGCGCAGAAAAGTTAACTTTGGCGGAATAGCGCATTCAAAAAGCGCATATGTTGATAGGCTGCTTTCACCACTAAGGCAAAGTGGATGAGGGCGAAAAGCGAGTATTGTTGACGCTAGAAATGACCCGTTTCTACGAAGAGAATCAATCTACTTCAAGCAGTTCCATCCGCTCGGCGACTAGCTTCTTGAACTGCTTTAACTCTTTGCCTGAAAGAGACTTAGCCATAGGGATATTGGCTTTCATGGCATCCACCGGACGGCCATTGATATGAAATTCGTAATGAAGGTGCGCTCCACTTACCCTGCCAGTCGCACCAGACAGCGCAATCACTTGGCCGCGGCTTACACGTTGGCCCTTGCGCACTTTGGATCTAGACAAGTGCAGATAGCGGGTGCGGTATGAGCCACCGTGGTCAATCACCACATATTTACCCGCGTAGCGGTGTTTGGCCACAAGGCTGACCACGCCATCTCCAGCAGCCAAAATCGGTGTGCCGGTTGGGGTGGCAAAGTCGGTGCCGTTGTGGGGGGCGATTCGGCCTGTGACCGGGTGTTTGCGACGCGGATTGAAGTGGTCACTGATGCGGTAACGTTTCTTCAATGGCACACGGAGAAATGCTTTGGCTAAGCCCTGCCCTTGTGCATCATAGTAAGAGCCATCGCTATGGCGGAATGCCGAAAGTTGTTTTCCACGAACTTCAATCACCACCGCCTGAATATCGGTATTGCCAGTCCGTTCGCCATCAATCAGCTGCTCGTTGCGCAGCACAAAAAAGTTATCGCCGGCGCGGAAATCGCGGCCGAATTTCACCTTCTCTTTGAATAATCCCTCGATCTGTTGAACATCACGGGCAGTTAACCCCGCAGCAGCGGCAGATTGATAAAGGCTACCATGCACTTCGCCACGCAGCGGCACTGACTGCCACTCACCATCAACCAGTATCTCGTTGTAGGTAAAATGGCTATCGCTGACACGTTCGAAACGCACCTGGCGGGAAGGATCGAAATAGAGTTCTAACGCAGTCAACTCGCGGGTGAGGTCATCGACCCAAAAGCTCAGTCGGTTGCCGGGTTTTAGCGTATCCAGCGCAAGAATCGTCTGGTCACTCTCCAGCACCTGATACATGGTTTGTTGGCTGATGCCAATTTTGGAAAAGAGGCCGCTGAGGGTATCCCCCTGGGCAATGGTCAGTTGGATATTTGGTAATTCAACATCGACGGTTTCTTCGATGATGTCGCTGACAGGCTCAGCAGCATTCTGTGTTAAAGGCAGTTCAATTGAAATCGAGATAGGTGCATCAATGGGCGAACGGCTGGACGGCATCATCACGCCTACGGCTACCAGCAGCCCCACTCCCATCAGGATCATCCGCTGTTTAGAGGAGGAATTAAATCTATCTGCCGAAATAGCCGGAGGTAATACGTCACGTAGTCGCGCTAATGATTGAGTAAGCCATTGCTGCATGATTACGTAGTGCTCCGCTCGCTGATGCTCTGAAAAATCGAGCAAGGAGCATGTCAAAGAACCGCTGGGCGGTCAAACCACACAGCATGCTTTCTAGATCTGGGGCAAATAGCGTTTAGCCAAGCAGATCTTAATTAGGCTCTTTAACCAAGCTCAACTTTCCTCTGTTAAACTTGCACTAAGCTGTTAACCAATGCATTTTCAAAGCTTGCTAACACTATGAAATTATTGATTGCCTCCGATATCCATGGCTGTGCCCACGCCACCCGCGAGTTGATGCTCTGCTTTCATCAGGATGATTTTGATTATCTGGTACTGCTGGGAGATATCCTGAATCACGGCCCACGCAATCCCCTGCCCCTTGGTTATGACCCTCAGGCCACTGCAGAGCTGTTGAATCAGGATGCGGATCGAATTATCGCCGTACGTGGTAACTGCGACAGTGAAGTAGACCAGATGATGCTGACATTTCCGATGATGGCGGATTACAACCAGTTGCTGATTAATGAGCGCCGCTGGTTTCTGAGCCACGGCCATCAATATGGGCCGGATAGCTTACCGCCACTGCGCAGTCATGACGTGTTTGTCTCAGGCCATGTGCATGTGCCAGAGATTATTCAGGGACCGCACTGCTACCTGTTGAACCCGGGATCAATCACCATGCCTCGAGGCGGACACCCGGCGACATACGCGGTTTATGATAACGAGAGGATTAGCATCCATCGTTTGGATGACGATGTTGTGGTTAATGAGTTGAAGTTAGCGTAATAACTACCTGACTTGTCTCTCTGATGGGAGATAGATCTTTTTTTGTTTGTTGACCATGTGCTACGGTCACTAACCCAATTTCAATGGAATGAGATTAGATATGGCACTACCAGATTTCGCTTGGCAAATGGATAATAAAACCTCGCTGGTATCTCCGCTGATTAGAGAAGAGTTGACCGGACAGGTTTTCCGCTTCGCTGTAACTCGCAAAGAACTTCCCACCATACGCAGGCAAGTATTCCACCAAAGCAAAGACATAGATCGCATTACCCGAGAGGAAATACTTAAAGCCTTTGATGTTATGCTGCCGGGAGACCGTACCTGCTATATTGAAGCTGTTTTGATTAAACCATTAAGTCGCCGAACGGCAGAAAGCAAAAATGGTGACTATGACCAAATTTCGGATGGCGTTTCAGCAGTAGGAGCAGCCGCTGTAGGTGGAATATCGGGCTTCTTAACTACTGTTTATACTGGCAACCCCAAAGTTGGTAAACAAGTAGGCGCAGGGGTAACTACTGGAACGGGGTATGTATTAAACAAAGCCATCAGAGATGCGCTTCCAACGCTGCATGAAAACGATGTTTTGTTCTACCTGCACGCCTATGTAAGCGGTGGCATAGGTCCTCAAGTTAGATCCAGAATGCGAATAATCAAGCCGAGTGAATACTTAAAAAACCCTTATAGGTGATGACATGATGGACATAATGCAGTGGGTATTAATGGCTCTGGCGTACTGGTTTGTAGTAGCCAAGCTAACCCCTGAACGTTACCAACATTGGGCAGGAAGAGTATTGTTTGTCTTAGGCTTGATAGCTTCCTTTGCTTTCGCAGGGAGTGGCGCCGCTGCATACACTATTACTGCGGTTTGCATAGGATCTGTGTACTCCTTCAAAACTCCCCATAGATCTCAAAGTGCCTAAAAAGCCTCCTCACCAAATCGTCTCCCATGGGAGAAGAAATCGAAAGCCCTCTCGCTTCAGAGAGGGCTTAATCTTAACTCGCTTTAACGCTTAGTCGTGTATGGGTCTGAAGCCAGCAAGTAGTCTTTTAGCTCTGCAGCGTTTTCCTGCTCTGCCAACCAATCACGTATCTCGCGCAGGCGACGATAGTTTTCAGCCCCGAACTTTTCGATATAGTGCTTCTCAAAGTTCTGCTTGGTTTTGTCTGACTTAACCTTGTCCTGCCAGTGCTGGGTTACCAGAGTGTTGAGGATGTCCGCCAGGCCGCTGGCTTTAATCAGCTCCCACTCGCCTTTATCTAACCAGATACCACCAACTGCAGCGCTGTAATCGATACGGTGTGGTACGTCAGTGGAGATTTTCAGCTTACGCATCAAGCGGCCTGAAATTGGGCAGGCAATCGCGTGTTGAGTATCCGTGGCCTCAATCTCTTCGATCATCAGATCGGACATTAATAACTGGTCCGGGTTTTCTGCCTTCCAGCCAACGAAATGTTCGGTTAGTACCCAAACCCCACCACAATAGTCGCAGACATCGGCCTTAAACAAACCATCCAGCAATTGTGGCTGCAGGCGCCCTTCGTTACAACATGTACAGTTCATGAATGCTTCCCTTTCACATATACGGAGTGCACTGCCCGGCTCAGGCAAACTGCGCCCATAAAGTTTCAAATTGTTTTTGGAACGGTTTCACCAATGATTCGCTTTGTGTTACCAGAATGTTCTCTTCGTTCTTGTCTGTGGCACTGCGGGTCCAGTTAAAACTGCCATTCAGCAAGGTGTCACCATCCACCACCATAAACTTGTGATGCATATGGTATGGCGATGTATCCATGCGCAGGTCAACCCCTTTGCGCTGCAGATAATCAACATCACTACCTGCATCATTCGCCTTGTCGTTGTCAGTTACCACGCGCACAGTGACGCCCCGTCGATGCGCCTTCAGAATGGCCTCGGTGATCCTGTCATCCGAAATAGTAAACACACAGATATCCAATGACTTCTTAGCTTGATGACACAAGTCCAGGATCTGACGCAGACAAGTATTGCCAGGGCTAAAACACGCACGCTCGACACCCTTTTTATTGCTGGTCGGTGTCGACAACGTTTTGACTACTCGCTCCAGCCAGTTCATTGTTTTTATCACGGCTTGGCTGTCACCAGGAGACTTACTGAGTTGCTCGCGGGCAATGGCAAACGCCTTGTTACGTAGAAAGCTCTGTTTCTCGCTTGGCAGTTGGGCAACAGTGGCCGCCAACGTGCGGCGCTCATCATCGTCTAATCGACCGTCAGCAAAGCTTTCAATTAGCTGGTGTTCAAGCTCGGCGATGTTTGGCTGTTCCATCGGCTGCTACTCCATTTCCTCTGTTAGCGACTTGCTACCAGATTTGGCCCCGGTTTTAGCCAGTTGGGCTTCCAGCTGACCGATATTTTTCAGCAGGATATCGATCTGCTTACTCTCGTGATTGCTAAGTTTTTGGGTTTCAGCAAACAACCGCAGCAATTCAGCGATCTGTTTTGCCATCCGCTCCAGTCCCGGGATAGGTTGATTAACTACCTCCACACGCGACAGTGACTTGGAGAACACCTTGGCAAGCACCAGAAACGCTTTGGCTGACTTATTGAATTTGGTGCGTGAAGCCGCGTGTTGCTGTTCAATGATCTCAACCTGTCGGCCGCTTGCCTCGCGTTGAGACTCGGCCAGGTTATTGAGCGCCTGAACCGTCTGAGCACCGACCTCTTTCACTCCATCCTGCTGACCGTCAATCAGAGACACCGCCTGTTTTACGCCTGCCACCAGGTCATACAGTTGAGACACCACTTGCGTGCCGGTATCAGCGTCATCACCACCCAGCGAACGGGCACGAACAAAGTCAGCTTTAATCTGCTGCCAACGCTGTGCTTCCTGCTCGCTGTGTGTATCACGCATCTCACCCAGTTTGAGCAAGTTCTCTTCGGCGCCACCGGTCAGAAGCTGCGCTTCGCCCAAGTAGTGGTCAGCAATGACTTGCTGCAGTTCGGCGTCATTCATCACGGCAGAGATTTTTTCTGCCATCTTGTTCATGTTTCGATAAGAGCCCTGCAGCTTAAAGGCAGGCTCGGTACGATATTTCTCTGCCTGAGATGCACTGACAATGTACTGCTTGTTTACCTTCAGCAGCACATCACGCACCACCATCAACTTACGCAGCACATCGAGGATCTCGTTCACCTCGGCGCCACTGTAGCTATGGCTCAGGTCATTGGTATTTAGCGTGTTAGTCTCAACCATGCTGACAAAGCGATAGAGATCTTTCATATCCCGCGTTGCCAGCGGCTGAAGCACAGCGTTTGAGGTCAGGCTGTTCTCGATATAACTGAGCGCAAACTGCTCATCCATTCCACCTAGCACTTCACCCAGGTTGTAGATATCCGCACGGTTGGCCAGCATATCTGGGATTTTGAACACCTCACCGGATTCGGTGTAAGGGTTACCCGCCATCACCACGCAGAACTTCTTGCCGCGCATATCGTAGGTTTTTGACTGGCCCTGCCAGACGCCTTCAATGCGTCGGGTACCATCACACAGCGAGATAAACTTCTGCAGAAACTCTGGATTGGTATGCTGAATATCATCCAGATAAAGCATCACGTTGCTGCCCATCTCCAACGCCAGATTGAGCTTATCCAGCTCTTGTTTGGCGGTGGCGTTAGGCGCCTGAGTCGGGTCCAGTGAATCCACTTCATGACCGAGTGACGGACAGTTGATCTTCATAAAGATCAGGCCGAGTCGGTTAGCCACATACTCCATCAGGGTGGTCTTACCGTAACCCGGTGGTGAGATCATCATCAGCAAACCCATCAGGTCGGTTCGCTTGTTCTCCCCCACGGTACCCATCTGTTTGGCCAGGTTGTCACCAATAATGGGCAGGTAAACCTCGTTGATCAGTCGGTTGCGCACAAACGAGCTAAGTGGACGTGACACAAACTCATGCAGCTTAAGCTGTTTACGGCGATCTGAGATCACCTGCTGACGCACTTCCAGATAGTGATGATACTTAGGAACAAAGTCGTCACGGTGAGACTGGTAATTCGCCAGGAAACTGTCGAGACGCAGCTTAAGCGCTTGCTGTTCGATACGTTCGTGCTCGCCCAGCAACTCATCCACGGTAAAGTTGAGATCGGCTTCGCTGTGACGACGCCCTACTCGCTCTTCAGCATTGATAATGGCCACAGCCTCAGCAATGTAAGGCGCGCAATCAGCAAGCTTATCGCCCTGGCTATCAACCATGGCAGTCAGCCAGCTCTGGGTCAGAGCCCAGCGGTCTCCGGCCAAACCTTTAAGTTGTGACAGCGCAGTTTCGAAAACTTGGAATGTTCTTCCGGTGCTTAACGCTTGTTTAAGTGAAGCGACTAAGCGATCGGCATATTTACTGGTAACAAATTCAGTGCGGTCGCGGGCCAGCTCTTCTACCAGGTATACAGCAGCCGTTCTTATCTCCAGCTCAGACGCCGGAATGGGATGCTGTTGTATGAAGGCAGACAAACAATCAGTGACTTCCTGCTGTAACAGGGTCAGCGCCTGGTTGCTGGAAAACAGGCTTTGCATGGTAACGGCAGAGCGTGCGCGCTCAACCCAGCCTTTTACTGCGTTTGATTGCTGATTGTTGGCCCAGAATACGATCGCCAGACCACGGCTCTTCGGGTCATATACCAGTAGATCCACACTGGCTTTAAGCGGCACGACGGCGGCCAGGATCCGACCGGCATCATGGTCGTGAACGCCTTTTTGATAGCCCTCTTTGTAGCGTGGTGCAGCAAACTCACGCACTTTCTTGATCAGGGCTTCCTGATCAGACACCAGCTGTCTGAGGCTTTCAGGGCTCAGGTCATCCTGATACTGCTCAGCGGCATCGAGGATCTGCCCGGCCAGATATTCAGCTCGGTATAGTGCAGGCGATTCTGACGGCAGCTCAGCCTGCCAGAAGTCACTGAGTTCAACCAAACGTTGGTCATCAACCGCCTCGAAGTAATCGGTGCCGGTCAGGTGATAATTCAGCACCTTGTTACGCGGCAGGATGGTGATATCCAACGGCTGAGTGTTAACACTGAATTTGTGGCGAGGACCCAGTTTGATGACGTTGCCGCCCTCTTCGTAGATCTCACTTTTGTCGCGAAGCGATTTAAGGGCCTGGTCTTTGCCCATTTTAAAGCGGGCATCGATGTCATCGGCTTTTACTGGGTCGTCCAGTTGCCGAAGCTGCTCGCTGATCTCGCGTACTTTAAGTACCAGCGGATCAGCTGCATAGAAGCTGTTTAGTTCGTCGGGCTCAGTAAAACGGGTGACCCGTTTTTGAATATTGGAAAGAATGCGGCCCGCGGCATCCTGCAGGTTCTGGGCTTTGCGCTGGCGCTCATCAAGCAGCGCCTGTTTTTGCGCCTCAAAACTCTCGTAAACCTCTTCCCGCTTACTGAGAATGTCGGCAAGGAATTCATCGTGTTCGCTGAATTTGCTTTCTAACTCTTCGAGTTGAACCAGCAGCCGTGTTAGCTGTTCATCGCATTTTTCTGGCGTGGTCGCTGCGCCGAGGGCGTTGGTAATGCCCTGTGAGAACAACTTGAATGACGCAGAAAACTCAGCGACAGCTTCCGCCGAACCCAGCTCTTTTTGCTTAAGACGGGCTCTTGCACGGCTTTGATTTAACTTGGCATAGACTTCTGAAATCGCTTCAACGATAGCGGTACGCTGCTGTGCATCATCGACTTTCAGGCTGGTCATCAGCTCAGAGAGCAGGTCCAGCTCCGCGGCCATTTTCTCAAGGCCAGCGACAGGCTGTTCAACAGATTGCTGAGAATCCGCCTCTGCAAGCTCGCCGTCCAGCTTGTCGAGACGGTCATGATACGGCGCGATCGCCTCGGCGCTGGAGAGGAACTCGCCCGTCTTGATCGACACCTTTTCACTGGCATCAATCAGCTGTTGCTCCATCTCGTCAATACGCGCAGTATTGATATAGCGGTAATCACGAATGGTAAGCAGGTGGCCACGTAACTGTCTTAACTGGTCCAGCGCATCAACAAACTCATCGGCGCGATGCCAGCTATCGATATTTAGGCCTTTCAGTAACGCCGACTGCTGCGCTTCTGCTTCCACCATTGCCTGCGTGGATTGCTGGCGAATGCTTTCAACCTTTTCAAACTCATCCAGCACCAGTTCACTGGTTTGGGCGATCTCTTTAAGCAACGCAGCAATGGCTTCGATCTCAGGCTTATCAAGCCAGTAATAGCTATCGAACAGCTTCAGTGAGGTTTTGCAGAGCTCGTCGTATAACCGCTCAGACACCGCTTGGTCTTCAATTGCACGACAAACTGAATAGAAATCGGAAATAGCTCTTACTAATTCGGCGTTACCGATGCGGCCGTAGAAACTGTCTCGAACCGGTGCCTGGCTGGCGTGCTCGTCACTACAGTAAGGCGTCGACCACACCTGCATTGGATGCACTCGGGTTGGCTCTTCACCTTCGGCGTAGAAGATCACCATGGTGCCATCTTCCAACAGCGCGTAACCGTGGCCCAGCAGCGGTACCTGCAGACTCTTGTTGATCAGGTTGTAGGCAAACAGCGCAACGGTGCCATCTTCTGGTTTATAGAAGATGTACATGGCGTCTTCGCCGTTGGGCGAGCGCCTGACCCGGCGGAAACGCATGCCGGTCATATCTTCATCAAACTGTTTAAGGCCAGCAGATTCCAGATAGATGCCGCCGGGGAAAATAATGCCGTGGTTTTCTGGCAGAGAGACACATGCCTGCCCCACCGCATCCTGCCGGATCACCTCTTGGGTCAGACGGTTGAAAATGAAGTAGCGCCAGGTCTCTTCTCGATAAGGCAATACTTTCAGTAGAATCAGCTGGCCGACTTCGGCGTAGAAAATCTCTGCGTCATCAAGGGATTGGGTTTGGTCGGTCACCTCTTCGGCATAGATGCCCATGCCCGATTCGGTGTTGTCTTCAACCTTGATGGTCAGATCGCCACCAATAGTTTCCACAAACAAGGTGTCGAGGATATTGATATGGGGGTGTTTGCCGTTGACTGCATCGTCGCGGCCGGTTGTCTGCCACTCAAAATCATGGCTGGGAGGCAGTGCAATGTCGCGCTCGCCGCGGTTATCTATGTAACGGATATCTTTGCCATCGGCGCTGACAGACCAGCGGAATACCCGGATATCTTCCAACCGTTCACCGATCTGGAAGCTAACCAGCAGCTTGCCATCTTTCACCACCAGCTGAGACAGACGGGTGTTTTTGTAATAGGCGTATAACTCGTGAAACTCTTTAACGAAATTAGGATCCGCTAGGAAAGTTTGCTCAAGCGCCACAGGCTCAAGATCGAACTCGTCGTTATCACGGCTGAAGTGATAAAGGGCAAACACATCTGAGGTATGTGTTTCTTTTTTAAGGCCAATAAAAACATTAAAACCAAACAGCAAGTAGTCGCCGACACGAACAATGTCTTGCGCGATACAGTTGTTTTCGGTGCGCGTTCTCAAGCGCCCGATCACCTGCATCTCTGTGCTGCCAAACTCTTCTGTACGTGCTTGGTTTAACTGATCAACTTCACCGCGGAGACGTTTACCCTGATCGGTTAAACGTTTGCGGATCACCTCGTAAGCGCCACCTTCGGTGACCGCCTGATCGACGATTTGCTGATCGGTATTGGCTGGTTGAGATTCTTGTTGCACCTGGCACCACTCCCTGTATCAATCCATGGCAGGTTTGAATAGCACCCAACAGTGTTGCGACTGACACGTCACTGTTGGGAAAAGCAAAGGGTGAACGGAGCAGCTGATTCATGCCGCAAAGCACTTTTGGCTGTGCACTGCTCCGTTGTCACCGACTCTTAGTTACCAACACTTAGTCCCTAACTCAGGGGTTAAAGCGTCTCGCTAGGCGAAGTGCTTTTCGCACTACTTACGCCTGATTTACCTGAACCAAGAGACATCACTTTGCTAAGCAGTTCCTGTACAACAGGGCTTTTACCTACCACACCTTCAATGGATTTACCCACGGTGAGAGATTTCGCAAACGAGTCAAAGAATTCACCCTGACCACCGACAATATCGATGTTGGCCTTGGCCAGTGCCGTTGCCAGCACTTCTGCCTGCTCTTTGGCGATCTCTTTATTCGCCGCAATCGAAGCCATGGCCTCTTCAAACTGTTTCTCAAGCTGCATGCGGAACTCTTCGTGACCACGGCTCTGTTCGCTCATCAGATCCATCGACTTGAACTTGTCGACCAAACCTTCTGCTTCTGCGGTTAGCTTCTCGCGGATTACCGCAGCATCGGCCATGCCCTTCTCTTTCTCGGCGGTCGCTTGCGCCAGGCCGATCTGCTCGTCACCTTTCGCCTGCGCAATCAAGCGTTCTTCGAGCACCTTGGCTTCGGCCAGACCATCTTTCTCTTTCGCTGCTGCCTGAGCTTCAATAACACGGGCTTTCGCCAAGCCTTGCTGCTCTTCACCCTGCGCCTGCGCTTCCATCTTCTGTGCCAGAACCAGAGCTTCCGCTTTACCCTCTTTCTCTAGGGCTTCCGCTTTCGCTTCCTGTACACGGGCATCGGCAAAACCTGGTGCGGCGCGTTCAGCTTCTGCACCTTCCGCCATCCGTTTCATCGCATCCGCTTTCTTCGCGGCGGCTTCAAGCTCGGCTTGGGCGATGGTGTTAATCTCAATCGCTTTGTGCTTGGCTTTGGTTTCGTCAGCTTCTGCCTGTTTAACCTGTTTCACCAGCTCTTCTTCTGCCTGGGCCTGCGCTTCCAGAATCGCGACCTGTTTAGCACGTTCGGCTTCCGAAACTTCGCGTACTTCTTTAATACGCTCTTCCTCTTCCGCTACAGTCTTCTCAACCGCTACACGTTCACGGGTAACGTTGGCGATATTTGTTCGCTCTTCTTCAAGCGCTTTTTCTTTTGCGATCTGCTCCAGTTCCACTTCACGCTCACGGGCAACCGCTTCCAGTTGCTGCGCACGTTCAACTTTCTCTTTTTCGATAACCACAGCGCGCTCACGGTTCTGCTCCGCCACTTCCACTTCACGCTTGCGGTTCTCTTCGAGGATATCCAGATCCTGTTGAGTCTTAATGCGAGCCTGTTCAGCTCTCAGGCGCTCCTCTTCAGAAACACGCTGAGTTTCCGCTTCTTCGCGCGCTTTAATGGTGGCGATTTCACGGGCTTGTTTAGCTTCGGCATCAGCCTGCTGGCGTTCCAACGCAAGCAGTGACTCTTTGGTTTCAACGTTCTTCTTGGTGATCGCCAGCTCTTCATTCCGTTCAAATTCGTTGGTTTGAACATTTTGTGCAGCGGTTAGCTCAGTGATTTTACGAATACCTTCGGCATCGAGAATATTGCTTGGATCCAGGGCACTCTTCGGCGTTTGTTCTAGGTAATCAATTGCCACGTCTTCGAGGATATAACCGTTAAGGTCATCACCAATCACTTCAACGATTTTTTCACGGAATGTCAGGCGGTCTTCGAACAGGCGCACAAACTCGATCTGTTTACCTACAGTTTTCAGCGCTTCAGAGAATTTTGCGTTAAACAGCTCATTTACCGCCGCTTTATCAGACGCACGGTCAACACCGATCGCCTTTGCCACTTTCAGCACATCTTCCTGAGTTTCATTGACTCGCAGGTAGAAGGCGACGGTAATATCAGCACGCATGTTGTCGCGACAAATCAAACCATCTCGCCCACGACGATCGACCTCCAGGGTGATCAAGGAGATCTTCATCAATTCCTTTTTATGAATGACCGGGATTACCATGCCGCCGGTAAACTTAACCTTTGGCGTAGAGCTCATGTCGTTCACAATCAGAGCTGTGCCCTGCGGTACCTTCTCGTAGAAGGCTTTGAACATCATGGCCAATACAAACAGGACGCCGACTATCGAACCGATAATCGTAAGTACGCCCATGGCAGTTGCTGAATCGAATGGCATATTGAATTTTCCTTTTCCTAAACGTGCAGTGGTTACTTATCCACGGCAAAAAACAGTGTTTGACGATCGCGTTTGTCTAACGAATCTCATCAACTCAGTTAAATAGTTCTTGTTCGGTTGTTACCTGATAGGCATGGGACTCGGGAATATAAGAGAGCACCACGACCCGGTCGCCTCGCGAAAGCTTTAATGACTCGTCGGCACGCACACGCAAAATCATGCCAGCACCGCCGTCTTCCAGCGTGGCCTCGCCAAAGGATTGGTCTACGCGGGAGGTTCTCACCACGGCAATGCTACCCACCAGATCCCTTGTTGATGGGCCATTTACCGAACGAAACAACGGCCGCAGCGGTTTGATTAGTTGGGCAGTGACAGGAATAGAGACCAAGAAAGCACCGATGGCAACACCGATACCGAGCAGCAGATTAATAAAGCCGGAAGTCAGAGGGTTAACCAGCCAAAGCATCGAGAAATAGCTGACGCTCCAACCGGTTAAAGCAATAAGCGTGAGCACAACAGTAAGGGGGACACCGCCAAGCCCCAGTCTGAATACCAGACCGGCAAAGCCTTCGACGGCGCCGACATCAGCGTCGACATCGATATCGACATCCAGAACATCAATATCGACGGTACCCAGGGCAGCAATCAGCCAGTAAACCAGCATTACACCCAATAGCACCGTATAAACAACGGTGGGAAATTGCAGAAGATTGGCAAAAAACAGTTCCATTGGTACTCCTTCCTTTCTGAGTGCATTACTTAAAGCAGTCAGATATCGGGGCAACTCCCCCGAATTTCGTCCTTCACCAGACACACCTTGTGTCGCTATGTTCGGGCATACTAATGATGTCGCTGCACGATGTCGCTTCGTCAGATCAAAGAAGCGGAACAGATCACAGTAGGCCTAATAAACATACGGTCAATATATACACCTTATGTTTACCATTATCAACATTAAGTAACTATAAAGATCTTTATTACGAAAATATTGTGGCAGATTGTGGTAGGTAATTCAGGCAAGTGCTGCGGTTAGATGGGCGAAATCTCGGCACACAACATCAGCGTCTTTGGCGTAGGCGGGTACTTCTCTCGGCGCATACAAACAGGCAACCATGCCCGCTCGTTTAGCCGCCTGAATATCGTAAAGGTAATCGCCTACGTAGAGGATCTTCTCAACCGCCAGGTGCCACTGCCTTGCAACGCGAAGTAAGGCTTCAGGATCGGGTTTTGGCGGCGCATCTTCTCTGGTGATAACGATGTCGATAGGAATTCTATTTCTGGAGACTTTCAGCTGCGCTGCGCCGTGAAAGTTGCGGGTGACGATGGCTTGGGGGACAGAACTGGCTTTCAATGAGGTAACCAGCTTTTCCGCGCCAGGTAACCAGTTTGCCTGTTCGGCATCTGCCATCTCATGCTGTTTTATCTTGGCGTGGGCATCAGCCTTTTTGATATCACAGGCTAACTTATCAACGAAGCTAAGAATGTCTTGCGATGGGGGGCAGCCTATATGCCCTCGAATAGAAGCAAAGTTGAGGCTGGACTCGACCAGAGTCCCATCCAGATCAAAGATAACGCCCTCGATCTGTTCAAGCGAAGTTTCATCTATATCTTGCCCAGGGTTAAATACCAACATGGGAAGCCTCTCGTCTATCTATCCAGTCCAAACCTGCCAGAATGCAACTGCTCGCTTAACTTTCACTTGTGCCGTTTTCCAGATGCTGATGCTAAACGCGCGAAGCACTATCACTCACATCTATTCTGTCCAGCCGGTTTAACTGCGATATAAACGTATCAAGTTTATCTTGACCGTGATAATCCAGATCATACGAATTATGAAAGTGAATTGTGGCACTGACATCACGGTTTGACACAGTGATATCATAACCATCGTACCCTGAGCTTGCTGATAGCCCTTGGTAGTCATAAACATCCATCATCGCCCCTTCTCTCTTGGCGCCCAGTTGACGGATCTTTTCGAATGCGCGTAAACAGAGGTGAATATCCAGTTCGTTCTTCATAGCATTCTCCAAACCAACTTTTGTATCTCAAATTTTTCGTCTATCAAACTTTCTGTGTATCAAGCTACTGTGCATCAAACGTGAGAATCTTGTGGTGAACCATCTGCTTTCTGGTACAAACGGCAGTAGCGTCGGTTAGCCCAAGCAGCGTACAAGCGGTCAAACAGTGGTCTTAGCCAGCTAACGCGCAACGGAGAGACAACCCATTTATAACGAGTGTGAGACCATGCCCCTAACGTTGCATTAATCCCTTTGTGCCATGCGCCATCGGCAGAGCGAAGATGAAGCACTTCAAGCGCTTGCTGCTTGGTAACGTCAGCAGGCAGGTTTCCGATGTGTATATCTTGGAAACACAAATGTTCATCAGCATGCCGCTTTAAAAACGCAATCTCTCTGCTACACATGGCACAGCGTCCGTCGTAGTAGAGGATATCGATGCCTTCTGTGGTTGGCATGCCAACCTTTGTATATCGTTCGCTACCCATCAGCTTGCACTCCAAACGGCAATACCTAAGACATGAAGCGAAGCGACAATGCCAGTCAGGTATATCCGCATTTTTGCGTATCCGGACATGGAAGGGGGTTCGCTCGGTTTGCTTGCCAACTGTGGTACCGTACCGCCGCTGTCTTCACTTGTATTCAAGCAGGCATGCTCCACAGTAATCACTAGTAGATAACCAATCAGAAGTATCCAGAGCGTTATGTAGCCCTGCCCGGCCAACAACCCTAGCCAGGCAAGCAACGCAAAAAGATTGCTGAATACCAAAATGGTAGGACGTTCAAAAGACTCCTCGGATAAGTGGATCACCCTGCCCCAGAGTGCGCCTGATAAGAAGCTTAGAATTATCGCGCTGTAGGAAGTGAACAGTGTAATCCCCGTTATTCCCAGGACCGTCAGTTCAAACATCATCATCAACAGTCCAAAAGAGAAAGGCAGAAGCCCAGCATAACCTAGGGTTCGGAATAGATTACTGGATACCATGAAGTTGACGCCTGATTTGCTTATCTAAAACTTTTACGCAAACGGCTCTGGCGGGATCAGTACTTTTGGTAGATTAGAGAGGGATGCAAGGGGGCTGAGTGCGGGGCTGAAAAACAACCCCAACCAGAAGGTGGTGATTACATCAAGGCTACAGACTTAACCACATTTGGCGTGCAAGTACCCTCAGTAATGGTATCGAGTTGCAACTTATAACGATCTCCGACACTTGGCTGACCATCAAACATGTCGTAATCGACGACATAGCGGAAATCTTCGTCAGCCTGCATTAATACATACTCGTCCTGAAGGTTGGCGACGGTGGCCTCAGTTTGCCAACTTCGGTATTCGCATGGACCACCCACCATCACTTCATTAGTACATCCAGAAACCAGAGCGACACTCATCGCTGCAAACGCGAAACCCAATAGACCTAATTTTGCTGTTCTGTTCTGACGCATTCGTGTTTTCTCTCTTCCAATGAACTCCCTGACATTGAGTATAGAAAAGACTTGTTCATCAGCTTGTTTTTCTTCATAAATCTTTTTGTATGCTAAGTTAACTGGCGATCCCGGGATGAACAAATACCTCAGGTAAAATACAATAGGCCCAATTCCTCTGGCATTTAGTTCAATTTAGTAGGGTTAAAGATGGCGTCACTCCAGGAGCAACTGCTCAAAGCCGGTCTGGGCGATAAAAAGAAAGCCCAGAAAATCAACAAACAGAAGCATCAGCAGCGGAAAGCTAAAACAGCGCAAACGGCCGAATCAAGAGAGCTGGCAGCAAAAGCTAAGCAGGAAAAGCTGGAGAAAGATCGCGAGTTGAACCTTCAGCGCAAGCAGGAAGCAGAACAAAAAGCGATTACCGCCCAAATCCGCCAAATCATTGAGACCAACACGGTCGCCACCGACAACGGTGATATGGTTTATAACTTCACCGATGGCAACAAGGTTAAGCGCCTATACACTGACGCGGCAACACATAAACAAGTCACTCTCGGTAATCTTACTGTGGTCAAACTTGACGATAGTTACCGCCTGATCCCCACCGCAGCCGCGGACAAGATCAAACAGAGAGATGAAAGCTATGTTATCTATGTGGCTGAGCAAACAGATAGCAAAGCAGAAGAGGAAGATGACCCATACGCAGATTTCCAGGTACCAGATGACCTGATGTGGTAGTTGCCTCTCGATTCAGGGGCTTCACCTAACGAAGCCCCCATACTCTTTCTTGTTAAAAACCCATTTTCAAGACAATCCGTTAGCCCCAAGGCAGCCCCATACAAACGCCAACAAGTCCACTCAATCCCACCAGTGCAACCACTGGCAATTTTAGTTTGTTCAGCAAAAAGAAACCTGCCACAACCCACGCGAAATCAACGGCAGAGAGCACTGAGCTGACAAATATAGGTTGATACAAAGCCGCCAACAACAAGCCCACAACCGCCGCATTAATGCCTGCGACAGCGCCCGCCAACACAGGCTTTTGGCTTAGCGCCTCCCAGCTGCTTTGCAGCGCCAAGACCAGCAGCAGACCGGGCGCAAAAACTGCGAATGTTGCGATGAGTGCACTTGTCACCGGCGCATCCGGAACCGCCAATGCCCCAAGGTAAGTCGCCAACGTAAACATAGGACCAGGCACCGCTTGCGCAGCAGCATAGCCGGTAAGGAACTGGGATTGGGTTAAGGTATCACCCACAGTTGCTTGCAGCAGCGGCAGAACCACATGTCCGCCACCAAACACCAAACTACCTGCCTGATAGAAATCGCTGAACAAACCCAACATCACATGGTGGTGAGCAAAAAATGGCAACAACACAAACAGTGCAGCAAACAAAGCCAGCGCAGTCCAGCGGGGGTGAATTGACTCAGCGCCCTCGTCTACCAGCTTTTGCAGGGGATCTTTCTCTCGAAGTTTAAACGCACCAATGAGCGCTGCACCAACAAGCACCCCACCCTGCGCCCATAATCCCGGCGCTATCAGCAACACCACCGCGGTAACAACACAAAGGGCTGCGGTGAGGTGGGTTTTACAGAAACTGCTGAACATCTTCATAGTCGCATCCGCTACCACAATCACGGCAAGAAGTTTTAGACCATGAATAACACCCAAAACCAAGCTGTATTGTTCAAACTCTGCCGCCAGTAACGCAAGGGCTAATAGCGTTAGAAAAGAAGGCAAGGTAAAGGCGACAAAAGCGGTAAGTCCGCCCAATAGCCCCGCCTTTTTCAGACCAATAGCAAATCCAACCTGACTGGAGCCTGGCCCAGGCAGAAACTGACTGAGAGCGATTAATCTCGCGTATGAGGCATCATCCAGCCAATTAAGCTTTTCGACAAAATGGTGACGGAAATAACCCAAATGAGCGGCTGGCCCACCAAAGCTAGTCAGCCCCAACAAGAAAAAGTGTTTAAAGATGGCGAACACAATCAACCTCAATGATCGCGAAAACGGGTTGAAGCGCAGTGTATGACAGTTTTGTTTCAGCCAAATGACGGTTAACCAGTGGTCTCCTCCTATGTTTGCATGGCACAAAAAAAGCGCCTTTCGGCGCTTTTTCGGGGGTGAAAGAGACTACTAGTCTTTGATCACCTTACCGCCTTTCATAACAAAGTCGACATCCAGAAGTTCGGCTAGGTCATCAAGTGGCGAGCCATCAACGGCAATAATGTCGGCCTGTTTGCCTACTTCCAGCGTACCCAGGCTGTCGCTCATATCGATCAGAGCTGCGGCATTCACGGTGGCGGTTTTAATCGCTTCCATTGGTGGCATACCCGCTTTGTGCATCAACAAAAACTCCTGCGCATTGATGCCGTGCTTAGATACGCCACTGTCAGTACCAAACGCGATGTTCACCCCCGCTTTATAGGCTTTAGCGAAGTTACCCTGCATATCCGCGCCCACTCTCAGCGCTTTAGCCTTTTGCCATTCGCTCAGCACATCGGTATTTCTAGCCATCTGTACCACTGTGTCTCCCGCTAAAAGGGTTGGTACCAGATAAGCTCCTGTTTCCTTGAACAATTCAATAGCGTCGTCACTGGCATAAGTGCCGTGTTCAATACTGGCTACACCTGCCTTAAGCGCCGCAACAATGCCATCTTCCTGGTGGGCGTGACTGGTCACTTTGCGTCCCATACGCTGTGCCGCCAATACCACTTCATGCAGCTCATCGGCTTCCATCTGCTGACCCGTGCCGGTTGCACGGTCGGTCAAAACGCCACCTGTCGAGGTGATTTTAATCAGGTCAGCCCCGTATTTAATGGCGTGTCGGGTTGCTCGGCGGCAGTCATAGGGTCCATCACACACGGTGTGATTCTGCTCGTCGAGAAACTCCATAAACTCAGGTTTGATACCACTGATATCCGCATGACCGCCTGTGATACCAACAAACGCAGCAGCAATAATCCGTGGACCATCAATCCAACCGCTATTGATCGCATCACGCATTGCATACATCTCTTGCGTGCTGGAACCCACGTCTCGAACGGTTGTGAATCCAGCATTCAGCGTGCGCATGGCAAACATGTATGAACGCATCTGCATCAACTGATTCGACATTTTCAAGGTTTCTGAATCGTTTTTGGGCCCCAGTTCGCCCTGCAAATGAACATGCATGTCCATCAGCCCGGGGAGTACAAACTGATCTTTGAGATCTATCAGTTTGGCGTCTTTTGCAATGCGGGCAGGATCTTCATAACCATTGAAGGTGGCAGTAATGACACCGTCCCGGATAACCAGGGTCTGCGCCTTTAATGGTTTCTCACCCGGTATTGCCAGTAAGGTACCGGCATGAATGACTGTGGTGCTGACGGCTGCGTCACTTGCCCAAGCCTGTTGCGCAGGCATTAGCAATGCCTGGGTGACAGCCACTGCACCCAATACTGCGGAGCGGATTAGATTCATCTGGAGATCTCGTTTGTTATGGTTTTTTTATACCAATCCGAATAAATATATGGTCAACCAGGAAGCCTGGGCAAGTTCAATTCAAGGCGCAGTCATGCAGCAATGGTTTTTCCCTCGCAAATGTCTGCAACGTAGAAGTGGGCTTGCCCAGACTTCCCCGTAGGGCGGGTTTTAAATCACTTCATGCTGCGTTAACTGATTTCGGCGTAGAACAACTATGCCTTCAATCACCTGCCTTGCCTCAAGTGATTTAAATTCCCGCTGGTAAATCATATTCTTATTAGGATTGGTATTATCAATTTCAGTTTGCCTCAGATTGGACTATTAGCAAAGACAGTTAGCAAAGACACTAGGATTCAGGTTAACCGTAAATTCAGGCAGAATATCGCCAATGAAGAGAGAGCATGGTTATATCAAACGACTATTTCTGACTTGGGCGGCGCTGTTATGCGTGTTGCTTGGGTTAATTGGTGCCGTGCTTCCCGTATTACCCACCACACCCTTTTTAATTCTGGCCACGGTGTTGAGTTTCAACGCCTCTCCGTCATTGCGCCGATGGTTGCTGAAACACCCGCTTTTTGGACAAACTATTCGAAATTACCTGAGACACAGAGCGATCTCTGCCAAAGCCCTGAGAGCGGCTCTTATCACTTTATGGTGCTGCATAGCCCTGAGTATCTGGTTGACCCAAATAGTCTGGCTAGCAGCAATGCTGCTGGTGATCGCAACATCGGTAAGCTGGTACCTGTTGTCACTGCAGCGCGTTTAGTTTGGCTAAGTAGATTCCCACGGGCATGCCCGTGGTTCTTACCGTTACAGCTCCATTCGGAGCTGAGCTGAATCCTTTCGACCTTGATGCTCAACGTAGTTTCGTATTACTTGCTCGTCCAAGCCTACGCTGCTAACGAAGTAACCGGGCGACCACACAATATTTTCTTTCCAATACACTTTCGATAGCCACTTGAAAGTCTTTCTCATGTGAGACGACGATTGGCTTTTTAATCGCCCTATTACATCTGAAACCGCATACTTCGGTGGGATCGTCATAACCATATGAAGATGGTCAAGGTCGAAGCCAATCGTCTCGATCTGCACGCCCGGCGTACTTCGAAGCAGCTTCGGTACGACGACCCGCAAATACTCCACAACGAAAGGTTTCAGAATCCTCCGTCTGTATTTGGTTACCCACACAACGTGGTATTGGAGCCTGTAAACTCCGTGCCCTGAAAAAAATACTTCCATGCTCAGAGAATACAGACGAAGGACTCATTCATCCACGGGTGAACCCGTGGTGTTCTGTCGCTGCGCGACCGTGTACATAAAGTATTGTGCTTATTTAGCGAGATCACACTCTTACAGATCAATTTATTAGAAAACGTGAGCCTGCCCACTTACTGAAATAAAACCCTGATAATTGGCGGTTCTATGACTTTTATCAGTCTCTTGGGTTATTTAAACTCGGTCGCAGATAAGCGGTTGTGTGACTCCATAAATCGGATGAAATTTTTGATTTCAGGAGCGTTTTTTACCGCAGGCATAACCAGGGCTAATAAAGGGATTAACAGGGAAGCATGATGACGTGGCGGCTACTGACATGTGCACTGACTATGCTGCTCTCTGGTTATTGTATCGGTGCCGATGCACCTGAACAGCCAAATACTCTGGATATCCCCACCTTTATCTCAAAAAATCAAAGCGCTGCCACCGTCCCTCTATTGCTCAAACCTTCGGAATTGGTCAACTACCTGCGGGTACGTTACGCCTATCAACCTATCGACGTAGCAATCGACCAAGGCTTGATGACCCTGGCATGGAAAAATGTTGCGCCCGAATATGTGGTAGTAAATCGTCCCAAAGGTCGCGCGCTTCATGACCGATCTTTCTGGCAATCTGTCCTGACAAACTACAAGGACAGCAGCATCAGAGAAACGCAATTTACCATTGAAAACTATACCCAGTATGCCAATAGCAATTTTGAAGTTATCGCTATCAACCAAATTAATGACAGACCGCGCTTTACCGTTATTGGTCAGGTGACAATTCCCAGTCAGGCAGAGGTTCTTGCTGAAACCGGGATGATTGTGTCACCCACGGTGATAGATGCTGAGCTGGAGAACTCCCCTATTCTCTCGGCCACGCCCGACAAATGCGTCGTTCAAAGCAAGGGAGAGCCCTGTCGAGCCAGCATTAGCTTGACCTGGCAACTAGATACCCCGCAGAACGTTTGTCTCTACCTCGGCAGACGCTATCGCCCTCTGCAATGTTGGGAAAATCAAACCAGTGACGTATTTAGTTATGAGTTTGACTCAACCCAGACACTTAATTTTTGGCTATCTCGTATGCCAGACCGACGACGTTTAGCTGAAAAACGGATCAGTGTGGTTTGGGTGTACGAACAACAGAAGAAACCTCGCCGTTGGCGGATTTTCTAGATATGGATATGAAGAAATCAATATTGCTGGTTGAAGATGATCTTTCGCTGGCCGACTGGATCCGGGAATTCCTGGTCGACAATGAGTTTGATGTGACCCATGTTGATCGGGGAGACAAAGCCCTTGAGGTATTTAATCACAGCAAATTTGATCTGGTGTTACTTGATGTCATGCTGCCTGGCATGAATGGTATCGAAGTTTGCCGACAGATCCGAAATCAATCTGATGCCCCTATCCTAATCATGAGCGCTCGCGGTGATGAATATGACGAAGTAATGGGGCTGGAAGCGGGTGCCAATGATTATGTGATTAAACCCGTTCGCCCGCGAGCCTTGCTGGCTCGTATCAATGCCTTTATCAGCCGGACAGGGCAAACCAACAGAACAGATCAAATCCGGTATGGTGCGCTTGAGCTTAACCTGACCTGCGAACGCGTGCATTGGTGTGGTGAAGAGGTCGAGCTATCCAGTGGATTGTTTTCTTTCCTCTGGTTCCTGGCTAGCCATGCGGGTCAGATAGTGTCCCGAGAAACCGCGTTCAAAGAGCTTCGGGGCTTCGACTATGACGGCATAGACCGTAGATTTGACGTCATGTTATCAACATTAAGACGCACTTTCGGCGACGATCCCCAGCATCCACAAAAACTGAAAACGGTCTGGGGCAAAGGTTATCTGTTTGTACCTGACGCCTGGCATACCGAGCCTGCGACCTTAGATGCAGATGGCCAATGACCCGTTTATACCTCAGCATTATCATCTCTGCGCTTAGCGGGCTGTTTCTGCTGGGGTGGGGATTTGATCTGATCGCGACTCAGTCGGAGCCTTCCTCTGCGGATTCTCATACCAGTTATCACAGGCAATTGGTTGATGGCATCGCTTCTCAGCTTTCTCGCGTAACGGCAGAGCAACTGCCTGCAACACTCCACCAGATTGGCCAGGACTATCATCTGTCTCTTGGATTAGAGCGCCGTAATGACTTTGCCCTACCCCAGGAACTTGCTCAGCAACTCTCAACGCCGGGCGGCCTGCTGCTTGGTTCTGAATCAGGTCCAACCCTATATCGCGCTCTTCCGGGCAACCCAGACACACTTTTGTTGCTCCACTTGCCGCCCGCTGAACAAACATACAGTGACGTCGATGTGGCTATGAGTCTTGCCTTTTACGCGGGACTTTGTGGGATCCTGATACTCTGGCTTTGGCCACTCACCCGTAGCCTGTTTGGCCTGAACCACGCTGCTGCGAAAATAGCTAAAGGTGAGTTAAAGGTAAGAGTTACGCCACCAAGGTTTTCCTATCTCGAAAAACTGGAAACCAGTTTTAACCACATGGCATCTCAGATAGAAAAGCTGATGACCGACAATAAGGTGTTGGCCCGCAGTTTGTCCCACGATATTCGCACGCCGATGGCCTGCCTGCGATTTGGCTTAGAAGCGGCACAAGAGAGCCAGGACCTAGACAAATGCCACTCGTATCTGAGCCGCATGGACGCCGAACTGACCCGAATGGAATCAATGACCACGGCATTTCTGGATTTCGCCTGTATGGAACAACATGGGCAGCGACTGAAGAAAAATGAGTTGGACGCACGTGAACTGGTTTCCGGTATTGCTTCTGAATTTGACCTCCTGGCAACACAGAAGAATCTCATGCTGATGATAGAGCAGCCAGACCATGCAGTAATCTCAAGCTTTGACTTTCAATGGTGCCAACGAGCACTACAAAATCTGGTGGGCAATGCCCTCGCCCATGCTAACAAACAGATTAAACTGACACTTCGAGAAGACAATAACTACCTTGTCATTATCGTTGAAGACGACGGTGACGGTATCCCCGACTCAGAACTGGACAAAGTGTTTACCCCGTTTGTAAAACTGGCACCTGACCGCTCCCGGGAAGATGGTAACTATGGACTAGGCCTTGCGATCGTAGCCCGCGTGATGGAGTGGCACAAAGGTAGTGTCTCTGCATCAAACTCTGATTCTCTTGGTGGTGCCCGATTCGAGATGGTACTGCCAACTGTCTGATTTTGTGACCAATCGCACTGGCTTACAGTTTCTTACAGCCCCTTACATCCATCGTCTTTTTTCCAGCCCACGCTGAGTCAAAATCTCCAACGTCTATCAAGCCGAGCAATTCGGAAATTTACGCACATGGAGATAAAAATGGATAAGAAGGTTCTGGTTAGTGCCATATCTGCAGCACTTTTGCTAAGCGCATGCGGTGGCTCGTCAGGTGGTGAAGAAGTCACCCCTGGTACAGCTGAAGGGTTGTTAGATATGTCCCCGGTAGAAGTCAACGATCAACCGGCCATGCCAGAAGGTTGGCACGAGGGCGCGGTGTTTGCTGAGATCTATGTGCGTGGATATATGGATTCTGATGGCGATGGCATTGGTGATTTCCGCGGCTTGACCTCACGCCTAGATTACCTGCAGGAGTTGGGAGTTGAAGGGATCTGGCTGATGCCGGTAAACGAAAGCTCAGACAATGATCACGGCTACGAGGTTGAAGACTATCGCGCCATGGAAACGGATTACGGCACACGCGAAGATTTCGATGAGTTCTTAGCAGAAGCGCACGCCAGAGGCATCGGTGTGATCATGGATTATGTTGTTAACCACAGTTCTGGCGCTAACCCTTTGTTCCTGGATTCGGATAACGATTTAGGAGGGAAGCGCGACTGGTATGTATGGAGCGATACCAACCCTGTGGATGAAGATGACCGTTGGATTGGCTACTGGGGGCCAGGTTGGCACCCAGGCCAAAACGGCGGTTACTATTACGGTATTTTCCAGCACTACATGCCTGACTTTAACCTGCACAATCAGGATGTCATTAATTTCCACCATGATAACCTCCGTTACTGGCTCAATGCCGGACTCGATGGATTCCGTTTTGATGCTGTCGGTCAGCTGTTTGAAAATGGTCCAGGCCATGAAGGCCAAACCAATCAGCCTGAAAACATGGAAGTACTGTTTGGGTTACAGCAACTGGTCATGGAGGACTACACCAACAGATACATCATCTGTGAAAATCCCTCCAATATTGGAGACACCAACGGCGAACAAGGTTGTGGTTCAGCGTTTGCGTTTGGTATGAACTACCAATTGATCAACACAGTCAGAAATCGCGAAACCGATGAGTACCTGGCTGGTTACTTGAGCTACGACCGTTTAGGCGAAGCGGGCATCATATTGGCCAACCATGACGAATTTGCTGGTCACCGCGTTTACGAGCAGTTGAATGGCAATATCGACAAATACAAGCTGGCTGCCGCCGCTTTGCTAACACTCCCTGGCCGACCATTTATCTACTACGGTGAGGAAGTAGGCATGGGACACGCAAGCGGCATGACCGGTGACTGGGCTCTTCGTGCGCCAATGAGCTGGACACCTCAAGGCGGATTCACCAGCGCTGAGACGCCTTTCCGCAGTTACGCCAGCAATGTGGCAGACTACAATGTTGAAACCGCTCAGGCGGATCCCGACTCACTGCTGAATCACTACAAAGCGCTTATCCATCTGCGTAAAGATAATTCTGCTTTACGTCACGGTGACGTCAATGTGCTTAGAGACGACGAAATTCTCGCTTACACTCGCCAATATGAAGACGAAAGTGTGCTTGTAGTGCTGAATCTAAGTAATGCTGATGCGAGCATCAGCTTGGATCTAGGCGCTCAAGACGCAGCTCTCACTCCTCTCGCTGGCTTTGGAGCTACTGATCTCATGACATCCGAATATGGAGAATTGGATGTTGATCTCACAGGCAACAGTATAGGTATCTTCAGCTACTAGGCTGGATCTTCACCCTGCAAATCGCGGCGCATGCCCATGTGCACCGCGATTTGTGCTACCCGAAGGCTAAGCTGTCTGTTCAATCATTCTTTCTATCCGGTCCGTCCAGTGAATTAGAAATCTTCGATTAGAGTGGGATTTCCTATTAGATATTCAAAACTTATCGAGATTCGATATCTGTTATCTCGTCTATGCTTTGTCGTGAACGTAGCAAGGAGTCTTCCCCACATGAAGCGCACTTTTTCTCATCTTTTCAAACCACTTTTGCTGGTTTTTGCATGTCTGGTGACATTTAATGCTGCCGCATTTGAAGGTCATGCAGACCAACTGGAGGCATTAAACCACCCGCTCGCACTAGTGGCCCTCGCTATTTTTATATTTGCCTATGTTCTGGTGATTTTTGAGGAGCAGCTTCACCTGCCAAAGTCCAAGCCGATGATTAATGCGGCAGGCGTTCTATGGGTACTGGCGGCACTGGTTGGGGCCGAGATGGGCATGACCCATGACGATATCGAACAGGCGGTCACCCATAACCTGGCGGAGTATGCGTCACTGTTCCTGTTCCTGCTGGTGGCGATGATTTACATCAACGCACTGGAAGAGCGCAATATCTTTGAAGCGCTTAAAGGCTACCTGGTAAGCCGCGGGTTCAGCTATCAAAAGCTATTTTGGGTGACCAGTGTAATCGCTTTCTTCCTGTCACCGATTGCAGATAACCTGACCACCGCGCTGATTATGGGCGCTGTAGTGATGGCCGTCGGCAAGGATAGCCCTCAGTTTATTGGCCTGACATGTATCGCTATCGTTGTTGCAGCCAACGCTGGTGGCGCCTTTTCACCGTTTGGTGATATCACCACCTTGATGGTGTGGCAGTCTGGCCATGCCACCTTCTTCGAATTTTTCGAGCTGTTTTTGCCGTCAGTGGCGAACTATCTGATCCCTGCTTTGATCATGTCGCGCTTCATCCCTGAAGGGCAGCCGCCTGCACTGGAAGACAAAGTCATAGTTAAACCCGGAGGTTACCGCGTTTGCGTGCTGTTTTTAGTCACCATCGTTTTGGCTGTGACCTTTGAGAACTTGCTTGGTCTACCGCCTTATCTGGGCATGATGACCGGCCTGTCATTGCTGTTCCTGATGGTTTACTTCGCTCGCAGAAGAGCGCCGGCAGATAGCCCAGACAAGGAATACAATGTGTTCAGTAAGCTGGCGATCCCCGAATGGGATACGTTGCTGTTCTTCTTTGGGGTTATGTACTGCGTGGGCGCGCTGGGCTTTTTGGGGTATCTAACGGCAATATCGGGCGTTATGTACGGCGAATGGGGCGCAACCAATGCCAACATCGCTGCCGGTGCTATCTCCTCGGTGATTGATAACATCCCGGTCATGTTTGCCATTTTGACCATGGAGCCAGAGATGAGCCACTTCCAGTGGTTACTGATCACCTTTACTGCGGGTGTTGGCGGTAGCCTGCTTTCTGTAGGCTCAGCAGCAGGGGTTGCACTGATGGGAGCGGCCCGTGGCCACTACACCTTTATGTCGCACCTTAAATGGACCTGGGCCGTTGCGCTGGGCTACGCCGGCGGTATCGCCGTGCATTTTGCGGTAAATGCTTAATCTCACCACTGTGCTAAGCATCAAAAAAAGCGCCGGCTTTATGTCGGCGTTTTTTTAAACAGCGGAAAGCTGGAGAGCAGTTACGACCGCTTAATTAAACCGGAACAGCCTCACGCACGACCATACCCTTGCTGATCGATTCTATATCTGAAGTGATCGCATCCTGGCTTACGTCTGCCGGCAAATTCAACGTGATATCAGCGGTAAACATGTTGAGACCAAGATCTGTTACCCCCATACGGTGACTTTCCAAATCAACAACCTCAATTCCCTGTTGATCAAACAATTGCGTCAACTCACTGACAAGCCCGGGCCTGTCTCCAGCGTCAACGGAAAACTTCAATCTGGCAGATTTATCTGGGTTAGTCTCTGCCACGTCTGAGAACCTGACGTCTATTCCCTCGCATGTTTCAAAGATCTGATGGAGTTTTTCAGCGTTATCCCTGGCGACTTCAACACGGATCAGCGCAGAAACCTGACCGCCAAGATAACTCACTTTACTGTTAAGCCATGTCGCTCCAATATTGTGGCTATGCTCGACAAGCTCTTTCAGCAATCCAGGGCGAGAATTGCCTACCAAACTTACCAAAGTAACTAGCTTCATATACGTTTTCCCTAATTATTAGAATTGGCCTTGGGGAGGGCGAGGTTAGTCCGAGTAATCTCATCATCTGCAATATAGAAATTGCATTTTTTATATAGGTTATGTGAGCCACTCCAACTACTAGGGAGTTTAGTCTGGTCGTTATTTGATCGTTTGACATACATCAATCTAACTTTGTTAACATCTCAGTTACATTTCATGCAAATAAATAACACCGAAAGGCCCTGAAATGAAAAACCGCTGGCTCATTGCCGCTGCCGCTGTCGGCATTCATGTATCGATTGGATCTGTCTACGCCTGGAGCGTATTCAACCTTCCTCTCGAACAAGCATTTGGCTGGTCCAAAAACGAAGTTGCATGGACCTTCAGTTTCGCCATTTTCTTCCTGGGATTATCGGCCGCTATCGGTGGTCATTTCGTTGAAAAGAATGGCCCACGAAAAGCAGGGCTTGTAGCGGGTACCTTTTGGGGGTTAGGCATGTTGGGGGCTGGTGTAGCCACCTCATTTGGTAACCTCTACATGCTGTGGCTGACCTATGGTGTTATGGGCGGTATTGGTCTCGGTATTGGCTACATCACACCAGTATCAACGCTGGTTAAGTGGTTCCCTGATCGTCGAGGCCTGGCAACCGGGTTAGCGATCATGGGCTTTGGCTTCGGCGCCATGATTGGTGCGCCCATTTTCAACGCCATTATGGACAACATCAGCATCCCAATGACCTTCTTTATCATGGGTGCTGTTTACATGGTGATGATGTACGCATCAGCCCTGTACCTGGAGCGTCCGCCAGAGGGCTGGATGCCTGAGAAAATGAAGCAAGCCATTGATTCAGGCAAGCAGAAGAAAGTAGAAGACCTTTCTCAGCTGACGGCGAACGAAGCAGCGAAAACCGGACCTTTTTATGGACTGTGGATCATGATGTTTATCAACATCAGCTGTGGCATTGCTGTTATCTACTCTGCTTCACCACTGGCACAGGAAAGCATCGGGCTTTCAGCCGTTGAAGCGGCTGCTATTGTGGGTTTGATGTCGCTGTTTAATGGTTTAGGGCGCATCACATGGGCGTCTTTGTCAGACTACTTGGGCAGACCTACTACCTATATGGCGTTCTTCCTGATTCAGATTGTAGCGTTCTATCTGCTGCCCAATATCTCCAGCGTTATCCTATTCCAGATCGTTCTGTATACCATTCTGACCTGCTACGGCGGTGGCTTCGCTACCCTACCCGCTTATATTGGCGACTTGTTTGGTACCAAAGAGTTGGGTGCGATCCACGGCTATGTGCTTACTGCATGGGCGGCGGCAGGACTTGCAGGCCCACAGATCGCAGCTTATGTCCGTACCGTCACCGGCAGCTATGAGATGACCTTGTACATCTTCGCTGCGACATTTGTGATTGCACTTATCGTCTCAGCACTGATGCGTCGTTACGTAAACAAGGTCCGTGCGGAGCAAGAAGTGAAAGGGAATACCGCCACAGCTTAACCTCTAATTAGTTGACTAAAAAAGCCGCTCACGAATGAGCGGCTTTTTACTATACTCTGGACCACAAAGTTTGCGTTTAACTACTCAAGCAAATTCCTTTTATTGCTCCGCAAGCCTTAAAGCCTACTTACCTCGTTTCAGCCAGGCTCTACAAGTTGTCTCTCTCTACCGCCAACAACTGGGCGTTGAAGTCCTTGAGAGCTTTCGCATAGGTGTATTGAGGCGAGATACGCTCGGGCTCATCCAAAACTTGCATCAGCAAGTTTTGATTCTCAGGGTGTTCATTAGCGAAACTTCTTGCGTGTTTACAACCCGGAAGTATCCATAAAGCTTTTTGACCTGAAGCCATGTCGTACATTCCTTTTGTGAATTCCATTGGAATGAGCGCATCAGTATCGCAATGGCTAAACAATATAGGTGTATCAGGGAGGCCGTCTAACCTGCTTTCTGGAGCATATTTGTCATCAACAAAAATTGCCGGCAGCCACGTAATCAATCCTCCCAGCGGGTATTGGCTTACAACGTGTACCGCTGTTTTCTGGTAGCTGTAGAAGCTGGAATCAACGATGACCAACTCGAGGTCATGGGATTCAGCGCTACTGCTCAACCCACTCATCATGATAGCGCCACCCAAAGAGGTACCCCATACGATCTTTTTGTAGTGGTTATTTGGTCGTTCAAACTTGTTCAGGAAACTAAGCATTGAGCGAGCGTCGAGATAGGTCGTCTCAGGGGTGGGAGTTCCGTCGCTTTTGCCGTAACCTGAATAGTCAAAAACCACCACGTCAAACCCTTCATCTAGCAACCACTCCACCTTTTCGAAGGTCTCGGTAATGTTTCCTCTGTTGCCGTGGAAATGCATTACCATACCGGCTGGATTAGACCCCCCTGAGAAATGGATTTGGGCATTAAGCCGATTGCCGGACTCACTATCGATCCAAATCTCTTCATAAGCATACGAATAACTGTCTGGCGAACGAGATATTTCGTGCGTTGGCGCATAAAATGCCCAGTTGCTTGAACAACCCGTGAGGCAAATCAGAGATAGAGCAACAAGATACGCGCGTAACATGGTGGTCCCCTGCGAAGATGGCTTAGAACCTCTAACGGGTGGGACTTCCTCGTCGATCACAATTTCCCTTTATTTCTAGCATAGTCAACTATTTGACAAGCATCACACTTTGTTGACAGTTGAGTACTTTCGAGCCGTTAGATGGCTCATTACTGTCACTCAATCTGTAACCATTGCTCACCTCGCTCAGAGTAATTAAACTTGAGCAAACTCAACCACCTAACAACCCTCTATTGTGATAAAGAAAGTGACTAAGTTAATGCTATGCCTCTGCTCCTTATGTTTCTTCAGTCCAACAACTCTCGCTGAAACACAATGGCTTTTTAATACAGGTATAGGCCCACAGCCTGGTGCTGACCAAGACAATCACACGGTAGGAGTTGACGCCATTTTTTGGCGCTATGATCGCAGTTCACGACAGTCCTTCATGATCGGTACGGGTATCACTTACCTGGGTACGGATGCGAGTAACAACAAAGATTTAGTGGCTTTCTCACTCTTTCCCCAGCTCAACTTGTACGCTGAGCCATGGCAAGACACGCAGCCCTTCTTTTTTGTCAGAGCTTTAGGACCGACCTATATGTCTGATAAGCGGTTAGGTGAGCGAAAGCAAAGTGAGCGTTTTAGCTTTCAAGCACAAATAGGCGCAGGGGTATATTTTGGAAAAGACTTGAATTGGCTGGCAAGTATTTCATATAAACACTTCTCAAACGCAAACTTGTTCAACGAAAACGATGGATTTGATGTGCCAATTGTTTTGACGATAGGTCGACGTTGGTAACTGAAACAGACAGAGATGAATTGCTCAATGCCGCTACCGCGATGAAGTGCTTGTTTCCAAGTCTATCGCACCATAAACGTGCGCCCATAGCAGATGCATAGCTTTCCACAGGCTGCTGTAAACAGGCACTTATCCCCTCCCCGCTCATTTTAGCGAGAGCTTCTTTCATTACCCAGAGACGATTAAACTGCTCACTTTTTTTGGTTTCTGATTCGCAATGGCGAAGTAACTCAGCCTCACTTGCAGAAAAATAGCTGTCAGCAATAGCTTGGTTACGCCTATTGGTTTTCAAAGCTTCCAGATCTACGCCGACGGCGACCGTAGATAAGGCAACAACAACACGATCGCCACAATGAGAAATACTAAAAGTAGGTGTATTAGAGTTAGTACAGAAGGGTTTACCATCGTTAGTCACACCGATACCAACATCAGAGTGTGGTAAACCCATTTCAGCAGACAATAGCCTTCTTAGGAGTATTCGCGCAGTAACGAATTGATTGCGCCGTTGTGGTCGAGAAAAGGTCTTTAAGCGTCTCAATTCGTCTTCAGAGAGATAATTGGTGGGCCACAGCTGTTCTGGCATCAAACCTGAAACATAACAGTCTACAGAGATCGGATGGTTATGTTTGTTTTCAGCTTTGCTCTGCACGTGACCTCGTTCTTCTACCATCGCTTGAAGATCAACGATGTATTGATACCTCCAAAAGCAAAGTTATTGCTCATGACGATGTCCGTATCCAAGGCCAAACCTTGACCAGTGATATAATTCAAATCTCCACAAGCTGGATCTACGTTTTCCAGATTTATGGTTGGAGCAAACCAACCTTCTCTCATCATTTCAATCGCCCACCACGCCTCTAAAGCTCCGCAAGCCCCCAGAGTATGGCCCACATAACTCTTTAAAGAGCTGATCGGTACTCTGCGATTAAAAGTGGCTTGGGTTGCTTGAGTCTCAGCGATATCGCCTCGTTCTGTTGCTGTACCATGTGCACAAACATAGCCAACCTCATCGGCCAGAATCCCCGCGTCAGCCAATGCTAGCTCCATTGCCACCTGCATGGTTTCAGAAGTCGGTTGCGTCACATGCTGAGCGTCACAATTTGTGCCGTAACCAATTAGTTCTGCATAGATTGTTGCCCCGCGAGCCTGAGCATGTTCCAATTCTTCTAGGATAAGCGTTCCAGCACCCTCGCCAATCACTAAGCCATCCCGAGAAACATCAAATGGCCTGGGCGTCATTTCAGGTTGGTCATTTTTCAAGCTTGTCGCATAAAGCGTGTCAAACACTACAGCTTCCGTAGGGCACAACTCTTCTGCGCCTCCAGCAACCATTACTTTTTGGTAGCCGTGTTTGATCGCCTCATATGCATAGCCAATCCCCTGGCTACCAGAGGTACACGCACTACTTGTGGTATGTACTCGACCTTTGAGTTCGAAAAAAAGACTCAAATTAACAGCCGTGGTGTGAGCCATCATCTGAATATAGGACGTTGCCGTTATCCCCGAGCAATCTCCACTGTTTAACATGTTTCCAAACGCAGCAAACGGGCCCGTACTGCCTATGGATGAACCGTATGCAATACCAGTATTACCATTAGTTAATACTGGATCATCGAGTAAACCGGCATCTTCGAGTGCCTGACGTGTTGCAACGGCAGCAAGCCGAGATACGCGTCCCATACTGCGTACTTTCTTTCTAGGAAAGCTCTTGGGCATTTCAAAGTCATGAATAGCCGCTCCAAGCCGAGTGTTCAGCCCTTGAAAACGCTCCCATTCATCAATAGCACCGATAAAGTTTTTTCCCGCTCTTAAGTTGCTTACGGTGGTAATCCAGTCTTTGCCCATAGGCGAAACACCGGACATGCCAGTCACAACGACACGTTTGTTCTGGCTCATCAAGCCAAACCTCCATTCACTGAGATCACCTGTCGTGTAATGTATGCAGCAGAATCAGACATCAAGAATGCAACAGTGGCCGCGACTTCCTCTGGTTGTCCCATTCGCTTCGATGGGATCATCTTCATCGCGTGATCAATCACCTCTTGTTCCACCATACCAGTCTCTATCAAACCAGGCGCTACACAATTGACAGTGATCTTACGACTTGCAAGCTCTAGTGCGAGAGATTTAGTCGCACCAATAATTCCAGCTTTTGAAGCGCTGTAATTAACCTGTCCACGATTTCCAATCACGCCAGATACGGAAGACAAAGTGACTATTCGGCCTCCTTTACGACTGCGAACCATTGGCATGATACAGGGATGCAACACGTTAAACAGGCCATCAAGGTTGGTATGAACAACACGGTCCCAGATTTCACCGTCCATAGCAGGGAAAGCTGCGTCATCGCATACTCCAGCATTGCAAACGATGCCGTAATAAGCCCCATGCTGCTCAATTTGTGCTTCGAGGATCTTCGCAATCTGCTCGCGCTCTGTCAGATCAAATTGCAATACCTCGCCACTGCCACCAGCATTTACGATAGATTCCAGAGTTTGCTCTGCACCTTTAAAATCGCCGCCAAAATGTACTACAACATGAAATCCGTCTTTGGCTAACTGCAGTGCGATCGCACGCCCGATGCCTTTGCTAGCACCGGTGACCAGAACCCTTCTATTCACTTTTATCTCCAATTACTTCTTTTAATTGCTCTTCGTTTGGTTGATAGGTGTTCACTGTCGCATTAACAACTGGCTCGCCATTTTGAGTTACGGCACAAGAGAACGCAGCCATCCCATCTTCTAGGTAAAGCTGTTCAACATCTACGGTAAATTGTTCCAAAGCATTAAATGTACCTCGAGTGCTACGGAATCGACGAGTACCTAACAGAAACCCAAGTTGAACCGGGCGCCCTTCTTCACATGCTTTGTAACCTGCGTGCGCTGCAATGGTTTGTGCCATCCACTCAATCGCTATAGAAGATGACACTTTTCCTGTCCCATCAAGTAACAGGCAGTCTTCTGTTAAGGTAACTTTTGCTGTTGCTGAACTATCGGTTATACCAACTAGCCCATCGATTAAAATCATAGGGTGATCATGTGGCAATAACACCTCGATAGGGTAGCGAAATGGATCCATATGTTAAGCCTCCCTGCCAACAATCAAACTGACGTTGCTACCACCAAATGCAAAATTATTCGTCATACATATAACCTTGGTAAGCCTACTTTCGGGACTGGCAAGGTTAATTTGTGCAAGCCCCGGATCAGATTCACCATCCCAGACATGCGGGGGTAGAAGCCCAGCGGTATTTGATACGTCCAGAGTCAAACAACAAAACGCTAATTCAAGTGCGCCGGCAGCACCGAGCGTATGACCCGTCAGTGCTTTGGTTGAGCTACAAGGTAACTCTACACCAAATACACGATTAACTACTCGGCTTTCCATCTCATCGTTCTTTGGTGTGCCAGTGCCATGAAGGTTTAGGTAGCCTATCTGCTCAGGGGCAAGTCTAGCCTGTTCTAAAGCTGCCATAATCGCCCTTTCAGCGCCGGCGCCAGATGGTTCGGGAGCAGAAATATGATAGGCATCTGACGATTCACCTACGCCCAGCAAGGCTAGTGGTGCAGGCTCTTTGGATACGACAAACAGCGCTGAAGCTTCACCAATATTGATACCGCTGCGATTAACGCTGAAAGGGTTTCCTAGTTCGGTCGAGACAGATTCGAGCGCATCGAATCCATTTACAGTCAATTCGCAAAGACTATCACCACCACCGCATATGACAACGTCACAAAGATCAGCCTGAACCAGTCGCCAAGCAGAAGCGAGCACCTTTCCTGACGACGAGCACGCTGTGGATACCGTGTATACAGGACCTTTGACTCCTGCAGCTTTGGCGATAAATTCTGCAACACTTCCCAGTTCTTGTTTGAGGTAGTGATATGACTCAGGAAACTTGCCCTGCTCAGCAACTTCAATTAGGGCCTGTTCACCCTCAGCAATTCCCGCGGTACTGGAACCTAACACTACACCTATACGAGATGCACCATAGCGACGCTTCAACTCGGTGACTTTGTCTGCAATCTGCTGATAGCTATGAAAAAGCAATCGGCTGTTTCGACATTCATAGTCTGCTAATACACGAGGCAATTGAGACAGTTCGACAGATACACGCCCCAGATAGGTTTGTCTGCCGGAGATAAGCTGATCAGAAGGTTGAAGTGCAGAGCGATCACCACTAAAAAGTCGCTGAGAGATCTTTTCCGGAGAGTCTCCCAAAGGACACGTTACGCCCATTGCATTTATGTACAGTTTTTCACTCATTAGTTCTTATTCGTGTCCAAAGGCTGAATTTCCAATTGATAGCCTAGCCGCAATTGTTCGAATTTCACCGTTCCCTGCCACCTATCAGCATGGCTATAACGGATTTTTATTACCGCCTTATCGTCGCTGAAAATAGTACGGCTATCGCCATTGTCAGCAAGGCTGTATCCGACCTTTGCAAGCTCTTTCTCCAGCGATTGTTGTGGCCAATAAGTAAGGAACACGTCTGTCAACACAAACTCTGGTTCCAATCCTGTATCCACCACAGGGTCTTGAAGATAATTGATACCTATACCGTCATAACGCAACACGAAAAGCGGACTGCCCCAACCAGCCATGGCGCTCATTAACATGTGCTGTTCTGAAAACTGGAGCAAAAAAGGAATACTCTGCGAGTGATTGCCATAATAGAACGTCACCAGTTGTGCCAAACTTTCTGGAACACTTGATTGATTAGCGAGCAAAGGGGGACGGATCTGGTAAAGCGCTGTCGACAAGACGCCTTCAGATAATGCGTCAGGTTCGGGTGCACTGCTACAAGATGCCAGCAATAGAGTTCCAACAAGAGCTATTACCAGAGTGGAAAAACGCAAAGTAACTCCCTGAATTGCGCAGCGACAAAAATTGGGGGCGATTTTACGGATTTGTTGAGTACAGCTCCATTAGCAAGCTCTATCTTTTTGATCCTGATTGCCGAAAAACGCTAGCGGACCGAGCAAATAGGCAAAAAGTATCCCCAGACTAACGGTCACTCCAACGGACTGCACCGCAGGTGTAGCGCTCAATGCGAGCAAGCCAAAGCTTAAGAGAGTGGTGGCGGATGCTAATGCTATTGCGAGGAGAGTTGCATTGGGTTTCCGCTGAGTTTCGGCAAAAAATACCGAATAATCGATACTGATTCCGGTTACTAGGGTTAAGGCTAACATGTGAAAAAGATTCATTTGAACGCCGCAAAGCGAAAGCCCCCCCAGAGTCAACAAACTCGCCCCCGCAGGCACAGCCAAGACTGCGGCAGCACGAAACCAGCTATAACGAATTTTCAAGAGAGCGAAGATCGCACCATAGGCGAATAGGAGTAACCAAGCGATTTCTTCCCGGTAACGCCCAAAAAGAGACGAAAACTCTGCTGCTTGATCAATCAACTCAACCTGTTCGCTATTCAATACAGTCAGATTTTCTGTTGGTAGTTTTGAACGCATTAAAACGATTGAAGCAACACTACCTTGCCTTTGTTCTAACCATAAAAAGCGCCATGGTATAGATGCATTGCTCTGCAGCCATGTATCGAACATGAGTGGCTCAAAAGGTTTCTCTGCAAGTTGAGCTCTTCTTTTTGCCGCCAGGTCTTCAGGAAATCCTGCTTGTGTCAAAGCATCCGCTACGTGTGGCAAGACCATTTGTTGGTATATATGCAGGTTTTCCTGCTGCCTTTGCCTACTAGGCACAAATTGGCTGACCGCATACAAACGGCTGTCTTTATCACGAGCCTCAACTTGAGCAAATAACTGCTCCTCTCTTTGTAGCAATTCCTCAACTGTATTCGCTCTGACAAGCCAATATCGTGGCGAAGTAGTTAATCCAATTGCTTCACTAATCTCTAGCTCCATCTGGCTTAATGCAGGGTCGAGTCCTTGCAAACTGCGCACGTCGTCATCCGACGGCAGAAACCAAACCAATGGCAGCGTAATCAAGGCGCCAAACAGCCAAATCGAAAAGCGACGACGAGGAGACCACTGGCTCCATAGACTGATCAAACCAGACTGAGCCCAAGGCACTGTGCGCACAGAAGCCAACTGGAAGTTAGCCAAAATAGGGAAAGCCAACATGACTGTTAAGTAGGCCATCAGTAAACCGACCACCGAAAACAGAGCTACTTGCCGCAAACCAGGAAAAGGCGCACATGCTAGGGCCGCATAGGCCAATCCGCTTGATAATAGCCCCAGGGATATACCGGGAAAGATTGCTTTGTGGCTTTCGGAAGCAGAACACGCTGTTTCCTTATGGAAGCGGTGCGCAAAAAAGTGAAATGCATAATCAATAGAGACTCCGATAAGGCACGCACCAAAAACCAGAGTAAACAAATGAACGTTTTCAAAGAAAAAGTGAGTCACGACAAATGCCGCAAATACTCCTGAACCAATAGCAATGAGCGCTAGCACCAATGGCTTCAATGATCGAAAAACATAAGTAATAAGGAGTAAAATTCCAACCAGCGAACCAACTCCGATGGTACTGATCTCTGTGCGAGCAGAGTTTGCACCTGCGGCTGCATAAAACGCAGTTCCCGTATAACTGATCTGAAAATCAGGCCAACGCTCTTCTATCTGCTCTATCAGATTGAGAAGACGGTCCTGAATATCAAAATCATATGGTTCCTCTCGGAGCAACAGAGGAAGCAGGTAAGCTTCTTGCCCATCAACATTTGTCCATAGCCTGCCCTGTTCCATCCGCAGGTTTTGGCCTTTTGCATGTGAGAGTAAAAAATCTCGTTGGACAAGCACTGGATCTGTAAAGAACTCTTGGGGTGAGACTCCGGAAAAGGGATTATAAAAATCACTAATCCCTCTCATAACTGCTACATCAGGCTCTTGTCTGAGTAGCTCTCGCATTTGAGCGCTAAGTAGTTGTGGAAAGAAGGGCTGATAAAGTCGGGACAATTCAGTTCGATACATTAGTCTATCGTCAGGCTCAAACAACTTGCTGCTTGCGACAACCGACTCAATGTGGGGCGCTTGCTCTTGCAATCGTTTTGCATCGGCACTTCGAACCAACAATACAACTCTTCGCCCCTGTGAAAATGCAAGCTGAAAAGAGGCCTGTTCCTGTAGCTCTGACTGCTCGAACTCCGGAAACAAGGCCATCAAGTCGGCACTGACATTCACTCCACTCCCAAAGGTGTGAATAGCGGAGAGAGCAAAGAGCGCGATAAGCGCTAGCCAGAGAGAGAAACCAATACGTGAAAGGTTCAAGGCTGCAAACGCTCCCGCTGCTCAAGACTCAGTTCAGATGCGGCAACAATAGCCCCAAAGATGAATTCCTGAACGTTGCCCTGGCTATCCGTTATTTTTAGCGAGCGGATCTGGCGGTCACCATCGACCTCAATTTGTTGAATGACTTTCGCTATCAGTGCATCTGTAGGGCGCAAACCTAATTGCCAATGCTGTTCACTTCTGAGCAGATAGGGCTCAAACGCTGTCCTTAGCTCATCGAATTCACCACGAAACAACGCAAAAAATATACGGCCAATGGTGAACGGTAGCGGATTTTCAGATGAACTTATCTCTACTGGTGAAGCGCTGCCATTCTGCTGCACGATACGTTGTTGATTCATCCACAGACGGGAGAGAAACGGCATTGTTTGTTCCCAAAGTAATCCCATCTGTTGATCAATCAGGAACTCCCCTTCACTGCGAATGGCAACATCCATCTGAGCCACATGCCTGATCTGCTCAAAATGCCCGGCCAAAACGGGTTGCCGTGATGCTAACTGAGGGAACTCCTGTTCTGATGATAGGCGGTTTTCAGGAGAGAAAAGGGGTTCAGCAAAGACGATATCCGTAGTTAATAAGATCAAGAACAACGCCTTAAACCAAAGTTTCATTTTGCTAACTTCTCCGTCAGTACATCTGGTGAGCAAAAACACATTTCTCCACTTTCGATGTCAACAGCTACCTGAATGGTGTGTCCCTTGGTCAATACAACATTGGACTTTGAATCAACAATACGATATTCGATTTTCAGTCGATTCTCGTATTCGACAATACCGGCCCACACCTTCACTTTTTGATCGAAGGTCGTAGACTTTACATACTTAACTCGCATATCTACGATAGGCCAGGTGTAACCAGAACGCTCCATCTCGCGATAGCCAAAGTCAATCTGTTCCAGCAATGCACAGCGCGCCAGTTCAAAGTACTTAACGTAGTTCCCATGCCAAGTAATCCCCATAGGATCGGCATCGAAAAACGGTACCTCAAGTTCTATTTCATGGCTAAAAAAGGCTGATTTACGCCTCGTCATAAAGCGCCCACTCCTGCTGCTGGATAAGAGAAACGGTTGCCCTTAAGGTATGTTCGAGGGGGCGGTCTTCATCTAAAAATGGGCAAAGAGCATCAAGTTGTTGCTTCATTTTCAGCATTGATGGGGTTAGCTGCACCTCAGTCAACTCGCCTCGACGCAATCTTAACTCTAACGATTGTTTCGCTGCCAGCAGCACAGCTGCAGCGACTTGTTCAGTCAACTGCAATACTCTTAAGCAATCTCGAGCTGCAATCGTTCCCATGCTCACCTTGTCTTGGTTGTGACACTCAGTAGAACGACTGAATACACTCGCAGGCATAGTCAGCTTCAGTGCCTCAGCAGCCCATGCGGAGGTGCCTATTTGCACCGCTTTAAAACCATGATTAATCATGGTGCGATCCGATTGTGCACCAGAAAGGTTAGCCGGTAACCCATGGTTAAAACGAGTGTCCATCATCAATGCCATCTGTCTATCCATAAGGTCAGCCAGATTAGCAACTGCATTTTTCAGGGAGTCCATTGCAAAGGCAATGTGTCCCCCATAGAAGTGGCCCCCGTGCATAACGTGCTCGCCTTCACCATCAATGATGGGATTATCATTTGCACTGTTCAGTTCGTTTTCAACAAATTGACGAGTAAATGGCAATGCATCCTGCAGCACGCCAATAACATGAGGCGCACAGCGCAAAGAATAGCGATCCTGCAAACGTTTGGAATTACGCGGCATCTCTTCGTGACTTAGATCAGAACGCAGCCAGCTGGCAATTTTTTGTTGACCAGGGTGTGGTTTCACAGAGAAAAGCGTCTCATCAAAATGAAATTCATTGCCCTGCAAACCAACCACGGCCATCGAGGTAATTCGTGTAGCAAGCTGAGACAGGTATTCCGCTCGTTTGTAGGCCAAACATGCAATACCAGTCATTGCAGCGGTACCATTCATTACCGCCAGCCCCTCTTTAGGACGCAGAGTAATGGGTTTGAGTCCATGACGAGCCATCAGATCACTGACGGGTACAAATTGTTCGCCATCGTAAGCATCACGTTCGCCTACCAATGCAGCTGCGACATAGGATAACGGAGTCAAATCACCACTTGCTCCTACAGAGCCTTCTTGGGGAATTAAAGGAAGTACGTCTTGGTTTATAAACTCTTTAAGTAGATTGAGCAGGTCTCGGCTAACACCAGAATAACCTTGCGCTAACGAGGACAGGCGGCATGCTAAGATGGCTCGAGTTTCAAACTTGGAGAAGTATTCTCCCAACCCACAGCCATGGAAACGTGTCAAATGTAGCGGCAGTTCTGGCACTAGGGAAGCTGGTACTTCCACGGTGCAAGAGTCCCCGTAACCAGTTGTCACACCGTAGATCGCACCATCTTCTTCTAGCAGTCGCTCAAGGAACTCAACACCACTGTCGACACGCTTCCAAAACTTCGAATCTTGGGTGAAAGCTACTTTGCTACTTTGCTGGCTTATCGCGACTACATCTTCGATTGTGATCCTATCAGCACCAAAGACGACTTCATTTACCACTTTGCTCACGTTACTTGCTTCTCTGTTCAATAGTTTCCGGTTTGCGCCAGAAATCAAAAAAGTTAAACCACTGCTCTGGATATCTCACCACCCAAGACTCGAGGGCTTCGCTAAAACGTTTCATATAGGCTTGCAAGGCTGTACTTCGCTGGGCACGCGGAAGATCGACCTGCTCAGCAAGCATCTCAAACCCGACATCAAATCTGTTGCCATCTCGCGCACAAAACATCATAAACGTCGGGCACTGTAATACGCTTGCCAAGATAAATGGCCCTTCCGAGAAGCTGGCTGGTACGCCAAGGAAAGGCACAGAAAGTACGCGCTGACGTGCACCAACGGGTGTGCGATCTGCTGCAATAACGATAACTTCTCCGTTGTCCGTCATCTCTTTCAGCCTGATAGCCACATCTATACCGATTTGATCCAGATGAATAAGGTTTACATCAGCATCCGGGTTGACACGTTTCATCACCTTAGCAAATTTTTGCGCATGCTCATTAAAGACCAAGGCATTGATTTTCTTTATTTCAGGCACCTTACTGCCCAGAGCTCTACAAACTTCAGTGTTGCCAAAATGGCTGGTTAAGAGGACCGCCCCCTGCCCTTTATTAAGCGCTTCACGAAGTTGCACAGATCCACTGATATCCAGGTCGTCGATCCCTATATCGCCCGACCATACTGCCAACTTATCTAGCATCGCCTCGCCAAAACTCACGAAGTGGCGATAAACCAGCCATGAGCCGCTCGATGCAGTTACCGATGAAGGACTAAACTCTTTAAGGCGCGTCCAATAGAGTTTTGACACACGTCGAGCCTCACTACTGGTACCAAAATAGTAAAACATGACAACGCGTAATAGTGCTGAAAAAACCTTACGCCCCATCACCTTGTAACAGCGATAAAGCAACATCATGGCCGTCACAGCGCCCTTTTCGGATGTTTCTGACCAGTGTTTTGCGCGACGTCTGAAGAGAAGTTTAGGTGCTCTCACTAACATGCCGAAAAACAAACGCGTATGCATCCAAGAGATTCGGACGTTGTCTTCAAACGGGCGGAAATGAGAAATGCCCTGTTCTGGATAAATAACTTTTGTCGGCATGGGGATAATATCCACACCTGACCAATACAGCCGAACCATGATCTCAGGATCAAAGTCCATACGGGTGCCTAATTGGCAACGATTGATAATACGAATACAGGAATCAACGGGGTACGCTCGAAACCCACACATTGAGTCTTTAATTGAGAAGGAAAGTGTTTCTATCCAAACCCACACATGAGTGAGATAGCGAGCCCAGAACCTGTGTCTAGGAACGGATTCATCATACATGGGCTGACCGCTCACCAACGCATCCGGGTGCTTTTCAGCTAGCTCTAATAACCGAGTCAGATCAGAAAGGTCATGCTGTCCATCGGCATCAACCTGGATAGCGTGGCTATAGCCGAGAGTATGAGCCTGCCGGAATCCAGCCATGACAGCGCCCCCTTTGCCCTGGTTCTCATCCAAATGAACCAAGCATAATTGTGGGTACTTTGCCGCTAGCCGCTCGAGGACACAACGAGTACCCTCTTCACTGCCGTCATTGACAATAATTATAGGTAAATCATAAGGCAATAGCGCTTCCACAGTGTCGCCAATGGTGGCACCGTGGTTGTAAATAGGTATGAGTATGCAAGGGGAAAACATTATGATTGGAACTTAATTTTACCAGAGGCATGACGTTCATCATCGCTCTCAAAAACAAACTCAACCACTTGCTTTTCAGCCTTGTGGGTAAGTTGGAGCGTGACCGTTTTGCTTGGCGAGACTACTCGCTGGAACTTGAGATTGTCTACCCCAATAAATTCATCTGTGATACCAAACTGCTCACGTGCAAAGGTTTCTGCCCAGTTCAGCATCGCTACACCGGGCAAAATTGGGGCTTTAGGAAAGTGCCCCTGAAAGATGGGTAACATTTCACTGATAAATAGCGTTAGGATTACTTGGGTCGAGCTTTTGACCGATTTAGTCACTTCTGGAAGTTCCATCTATTACTCTTCCTTCTCTAAAAACAAAGCGTTTAAAGCCGTTTGCACCCGTTTTCCCTGCGAGTTTACAGGTATACAGTCACAATAGCGGAAAAATCTCGGCAACAAAACGCGCTCAAACCGTGTTATTAAATACGAATTGATTTCGAGGTTGCAATGACGTCGACCCTGCTCTAACAGCAAGCGATGCCCCTCTGGGCTAAGCGACACTGCAAGCCCTACGCACTCCCTACGCCCACGCGTTACGAGAACAGCAGCAGCTTCTTTGACTAGAAAGGATTGCTCGGCAAACGCTTCCAACTCAGCAAGACTTAACCTTTTTTCAGCCACTTTTACGATACGGTCAGCGCGCCCCTTATGATCAAACAGGCCATTTTCATGTAGCTCGATTTTGTCCTGTGAATAATGAGTCCCGCCGGCATACGGCGACGTCACAACCAAATTGCCAGCATCGCAGATATCAACCTTTACACCTGGCAGGGGCTGCCACAAAACACTGCCAACTTTCTGTTGCCGCCACGCGATGCCACCTGTTTCAGTGCTACCCAATACTTCTGTAACACGGCAACCCAAAATATCTCTGGCTTTTGCCGCATGCTTAACAGATAGAGGCCCACCAGAAGAGAACACGTGACTTAACTCAGCAAGTGCGCCGTCACCTTGCTGTAGATGCTTGAGAAAGGCTGGACTTGAAATAAGCGTGTATGAGGAAAAGCTCTTGTCCGAGCACCGAAGCTCTTTCAACTGCTCTTGGAACTCTATGTTCTCTCGACAAAAAGCTTGCCCTGACCGCAATGGCCATAAGATTCGAAACAAAAGTCCATAGATATGCTGATGTGAAACTGTAGAAATCACTGCAGAGCCCGCATCAGTTGGACAAAACAATTCACCAAGTGCATCAACTTCTTCGATTAACTGTGATAACCGTTTATGAATCGCTTTAGGCTCGCCCGTCGAGCCTGACGTATACATGACTATGTTTGAAGCCTGCCAGCCAAAGACTGGCTGATATGCTTGGCTATACGTGTCAGTTAGTTCGATGAAGAGTACCTGTTTATTAATTGTCGGGAAATCAAGTACGTCTGTCAGTATTAGATCGAACTGTCCTTGGTGTGCATCTATTGTTTTTGGCTGGTGATTAGGCAGAAGTACTAAGTCAAGACCAAGTGCATTTACAGCGCGCAAAGCAACAGCAAAGTGGTAGCTGTCAGCACAACACAAAGCGACCTGAGCAGTGCGCGAACTCACAACGGATTTCAGTAACTGCTTTACATGGAGCTGATGCGAACTAAAGTCTCGCTGGCAAATCTCCTCTCCAGATAAAGAGAATGCTACAACCTCTGACTCGCCCGATCGACTTTGTGCGATAGTTGGAGCTTTACAATCCATTGGTTAATTTACTCTCAGGACCCAACGGCGATAACAAATTTCGCCGACTAACAAAACTCCCATCATGAAATAAGCAATCAAGCCGTTATATAACGTCCATGTAGCCATAGATGCATAGGTGGCAGTCCATAGCGCGACCATGCCATTCAATACAAAGAAAGCCACCCAGATCCAGGTTACCTTTCGTGTGTATTGAATCGCTTCGTTTGGGAGTTCAGGCTCACGCAATCGAGCCAACCGCTCAATCATACTGGGTGGGGAATACAAGCTGTAGGCAAAAACAGCAAACATACACAGGTTTACGACTACAGGGTAAAACTTCAGCATTTGAGGCGAATCTAGTAATGCACTCGCCCCTGCCAAGACAATACCAACGATAGCCATCGGCACGCCAATAGCCCTCCCAACCTGCCTGGAGGATAAGGCAAGCCGAAAAGCAAAGAGCGCCACCAACACCCAGCATATTTGAGATACTTCAAAGTGCTGCAGCCCTAAAAATACGAGTATCGGATATGCAGCTAAAAGTACCACCAGAGTGGCTGAGATTATGCGTTTGAGCATTCACCCAGGAGCCCTTGTAATGCAGCCACAACATCGTCAACTGTGCGCACAGAGCGAAACTCTTGTGGGGCTAGCTTCTCGCCTGTAAATGCTTGCATACGAACGACAAGGTCGACGGCATCAATTGAGTCGAGCTCAAGTTCATCATAAAGAGTTGCTTCAGGCACCACTTCTGATGGCTCAAGCTCAAAGAGTTCAACCATAGCCTGTTTAACTTCTTGGAAAATTTGGTCTCTAGTGTACATCTCAACCACCTTTATGCTGCTGCACCATCAATAAATTCAGCTAATGACTGAACTGAATGAAAGTGCTTGCGCGTCTCTTTGGAGTCGGTTTCCAGCATGACGTTATAGCGCTTCTTGATCGCAACACCCAGCTCTAAAGCGTCAATTGAATCAAGGCCAAGCCCTTCAACAAATAGGGGCGCATCATCTTCAATGTCATTTACATCGATATCCTCTAAGTTCAAGGCATCAATGATTAACTGTTTTATCTCTATTTTAAGTTCAACCACTTAAGCAATCTCTCTATCTAAGGCTTCAGTTAGGCGGCTATTCAAACGTCTTGCAGCAAGAGAAAACGCAACAGAATCACCACAAAACCCTTTAGATTCAACCAGCTCCCCGACCTTTAAACGAAAGTGAGGACGTAATGGCGGCACATCATACCACTTTTCCCCCTTTGTTAAGGTTGTTGGAGAACAAACTATATTCACCAGCCGCACAGGGGCTTGAGTTCTAACCGCTATCTGAGCAGCCCCCCTTTGCAGCTTGATTTTTTGTCCTGGTACAGTTCGAGTTCCCTCAGGAAAAATCACCAGGTTCTCACCTTCCTCTAAGCGCTCTCGGCAGGTGTTAATCACCTCTTCTCCTGCGCTGTTCGGAATAAAACCAGCCGCATTAACTACGCCCTTCAAAAGTGGGTTATGCCACAAGGCCTGCTTTACAATGCAGTCAAACCTTGGCATCACAGCCCCCAACAGAATCACATCGATCAGTGATGGATGATTAGCCACCACTATTGTGCCTTTATCGGTCGTCAACTTATCTATATCTTCGGCACTAAAAGTCATCACACCAAAGGCTCTCATTACACCAATAAAAAAACGGAACGAACGACTGATCGCTGCTTGAACTCGCTTTCGTCGCGTCACCTGGTCTCTGGAGAACAGAGCAATTGTTGGAAACACCAGCAACGCTAGAAACAATCCGCCCAAGCCAAAGAAGGCGAAACAAAATCCTGTCGCAAGCATTCTCCAGACTCGCCAGATAGCACTAATCATGTAACGCTCCAGTGGGAAAACTTACCGGAACTTGCTTGATCGGCACAAACTAACGCTTGCATAAATTGCCATGGACTGGAGCGCCCACCACTATCCAGTTCGACGTATCGCGACAAGTCTTTTGTACTCAGGCTAACCATAACCCCCTCAGCGCTACTCGACTCCGCTCCCAATTGCAATGCAAATGCGATGTCTTTCTGCTGCTCAACAAAAGTCTGGTATTGTTCTGGAATGGTTTCATCAAATACGACCAGTAAAACTGAGTGTTTGGGGTTGAGCTTTAAATAACTATAAGCTTCAATCCAAGCCTGCTCCGTCAAGCCTGCTCTCGCGGCAATAGAGGTTGTAGGAATGGTTTGTTTGCGGGTAATACCAAACAAACCAGAAGCCGTGTTATGAACAGACTGTGAAAAGGCAGTTGGTGAAAGGCTCTCTCGATCAACTATGTTCTTTAGCAGCTGGAACGTACGATGAATCTCTCCGTGACGACTGGCAAAAACCCCGAAATCAACGGGCTGCTCAGAAGATTGAAGGAGTTGCTCGGTAACCTGAAGAGCCATTTTAGTCAACCTACTGCAGCGTCGTCTCACCATAGCTGGGACAGATGTGGCTTTTGGATTCTGTTCAAGAACTTCAAATAAGTTCCTGCCATCCCACTGCTTCCAATCTTCAGTGCTTGGCAGTGAAGGCGACCATGCTGACCACCCTTGCAGCTTTAACGTTAAACCCTTTGACGACATAACAGGAACGATTCCCTTCTTACCTTTTCAATCTCGCATCACAGCAGCACATTTTAACCGAGTTCTAACAAAGTGGACAAACCTTAGATAACCCATCTCTTAATTAGGGTTGCATATTTTTGAGCGCGCGCAACTTCTCCCATTTTGTTAACAAAAATTGCTCCTTTAGTTTCTTGTAGCTGTGGTATGTTCGTGCGCCTCCGCGCAATCTTGCGCGATAGCACAGCCAGTCAGGACGAGAAGGAAGATGACTATGACTAAAAAAATATCTGTGACCTTAATGTTTCTATTTGCATTCTCATTTCTAACCGGGTGCAAGAGTACTCCTGTTGCAAACCTTGAGGGTGAGCAAATACCTTCGGGTCTAACAGAGGCTCAATTTGTCAAAGCCGTGACGGAAGCCGGACACTTGAGGGGATGGGTTATAAAAAAGGAAAGTGATGGTCATCTAGTCGGTGATATACAGGTACGTAGTCACTATGCAGCCGTAGACATCAACTATTCAGCATCAGAATACTCTATTACCTATAAAGACAGTGAAAACCTTAAGTACGATGGTGAGCGCATTCATCGAAAATACAACCAATGGATATCCAATCTAAACCTCGACATCCAGAAAGAACTTCGAATGTTAACTCTCTAATTTAACGCCAAGAGAACAATATGCCCGAATACTATACAAGCGATGATAAAAGTGCGCTTGAAGCCCGCTCAGATGCACAGCGTATCGCGTTTGCACCATTTATCTTTCAAGCCACTGTCGCCGCAAGGAACTTGGGGCTACTAAATGCACTTTATGAAGCACGCGATAAAGGCATGACCGCCCAAGAGCTTTCCGATAGAACCAAGGTTTCTCTATATGGCGTAAAAGTTCTGTTGGATATGGGATTAAGCGCAGGCATCGTGTGGAAGAGTAAATACAAATATGTTTTGTCTAAAACTGGTTTCTTTATAGTTAACGACCCGATGACAGGTGTTAACTTGGACTTCACTAAAGATGTCTGTTACGAAGGACTAAATGCTCTGGAAGAGTCCATTAAAAGCGGTAAACCAGAAGGTTTGAAGGTTTTCGGTAACTGGCCCACTATTTACCCTGCCCTATCCCAGTTACCAGAGCCAGCCCAAACAAGTTGGTTCGAATTTGACCACTACTATTCAGATCATTCTTTTCCCGAAGCCCTGCCCTTGGTGATGGATTCAGCGCCGAAAACCTTGATGGATATTGGTGGTAACACCGGCCAGTGGGCACGCTACTGTGTTGAGAACACTGATGCGCTTGAGGTCGTTGTCGTAGACCTGCCAGAGCAGATTGCGCTTTTAGATAAACAAATGGAAGGTCATAGCCAGACAGAAAGAGTCACTGGCTGGCCAACCAATATGCTTGATAGTGAATCGAAACTTCCGGCACATACCGATGCCATTTGGATGAGCCAGTTCCTCGATTGTTTCTCTGAGCCTCAAATTCTAGAGATTCTAAAGAAGTGTCATGATGCGCTCCCGGAACATGGCAAACTTTACATTATGGAAACGTTCTGGGACCGCCAGCCATTTGAGATGGCCGCGTTATCAGTAAACGCTACATCGCTCTACTTCACCACAATGGCCAATGGAAACAGTAGAATGTATCACTCAAATGATATGAAAGCGCTGCTTTCAGAAGCCAATTTAGAGGTTAGTACCCAAGTAGACAATATTGGTGTTGGACACACGCTACTAATATGTAAGCGAAAGTAGACGTAACCACCTGTAAGCAGTTTATAAAACGGATTTAATAATGAAATCACTAATCATTGCCACTATTTCAGCGCTAATTATATTCTCCAGCCCCTCGCAAGCTCGCGATGACCTGGTGCACCTGAATATTGAGCAAGTTCTTACGTCATCGAAAGCAGCCGGTGTATTAAACCCCAACATCAAGCTGTACTTTGGAGAGCAAAGCTACCCAGCACCGTCCGAGCATTATGGTGAGGTAGTCACAAACAAGAAGACTAATGCGTTTGGCAAAAGCGATGAAGAGGCTTGTTCATGGGTGTTCCTCTCAGCAATTAAAGCACTGCAGCAAAGAGCAGTGCGAGAGGGCCACAATGCTGTCGTTGACATTACATCCTACTACAAGAAAAACGAATACAAGAGTAATGAAGAGTTTGAATGTGGTGCGGGCACTCTTATGGCTGGCGTTGCACTAAAAGGTAAAATTGTATCCCTTTAGGGTAGAATGCTCTCAAAATAAAAAGGCTCTGCATCATATGCAGAGCCTTTTTATATATGCGTGTCATATTAGTGCGTCGACACCCACCACTCATATACCTCTTTTGATTTTAATATGGATGTATGAGTTTCATTAAAGCCGCGGATATCTAACGCATCTTCCTGGGCGTGAATTGCCAGCTGACTTTCCAAAGTCACAGCGCCATCGTTATTTTCACGGCTAAGCCCTTTACTTCGATAAGCAAATGCCATATTGAATTTAAAGCTATCAGGTAACTTTTCTAACTCTAGCCATTTTAAAAATTGACTTTCTGGCTGCATATCAAACCAAGACGGTACAGCTAATGGTGCCATTGCCACGCCAGTCTTCGCACTCTTGTGACCGCTCCATGGTGTCGCTATGCTTGTTAGCACACCAGAGAATGGGCAACTGCTTCCGCATCGTAACAGCGCGCCCTTACTCACCAGCCCTCCCATACTATGAGCTACGATGTCTATTTCAGAGAATTGGTACTCTTCATATAAATGACCTAACAGTAGATTAAGGTGATAACTAACTAAACCGAGGCGCATTCCTGAAGGGTATGAATAAACCCAAGGCTGATAACGAGTTCGATCCAACCTGTCAATAAAATCTGAAAACTGTTCAGGAAATCCACCCATCCCATGAATGAATAATACTGGTGTTTTGTCTTTGCTATATGGCTGAAGTTGCAATATACCAAGCGGCTTTGTTTCTAAGAATTTATTGGGCTGCCAAACCCCCATCTTCCCCCCTGACAGCCCGATATTAAGCTCTGAGAGGTTAGAGACTGCCCCCATTTGATTCACCTGCCTAGCGGGCAAATAAGCGATGCCAAAGCTAAGCACATCTGTAACAAATGTGGAGGACAACGGCTCTATTTGATTTAATTCGATGGATATGTCGCTTATAGGTGAGTCAATAGTTAACGCCGTAGGCTCCCCATACTGGCCGTAGCGCTCACCCTTATCGTATTTGCCATTTCGATTTTCATCTTCGATGGCAATTAGGTAAGAGGGTTGAGAGTCGAGAAGCACCAAAAATTGATTATTGTCCGGTAACCTCTCATACATTCGAGCAATATGACGCTCACCTTGCTGGTAATAGCGGACCAATACTATTGGTGCAGTATTCGAGCTTTCCTCAGCGCTAAGAACCTCGCCATCAATCAAACGGTATTGCTTTTTAATGGCCTCGAGGTCACTACTCAGCTTAATAAAACTACACCCTCCAAGAGCCCAAATAACCACGGCTAGAATTAGAGAAGCTTTAGCCCCACTCAATCGCCGATAACTCCATCCAGTAGTAAGCACAGCCAATACGCCTCCGAGACGATTACATAGGTGGTTTTTCTCTTTATATTATCGATATTTATCAGCATCACAACAGACAAATGGTAGGGAATGACTTTTACACAAAGTTGATATGAAGCTTCAAGTACAAATTCGAGGCCCACTCTGTTAGGATTTAGTCTCCATTTTAATAAGTAAGACTACTCACTCTCATGATTGAGTATGGAATTGGCATGCATGGATGTACTCAAATGAATAAAAATCAGCCACTGCTATATACACTGATCGTTGTAACACTCGCTCTTAGTTTTTTTTCACACGCCGCCACAAAAAAAACATACTCGTTTGCGCTTCACCACAATCAATCTAGTGATGAAGCGGTAAAAGCATCTATCCTTGCTGCCTTAGAAAAACGAGGCTGGACCGTAGAGGAAAGTAAGCCGCCCAAAATTCTAGCCACGCTAAACCATAGAGGGATCGATGGTCGACTGCATATCCGCTATAACGCAACCACAGTGGCTATCACCAACGACTCATACAGACAGGCGATATCGGATGACCCCAGGCAGTTTTCAGAGGAGCGCATGGAACCATACTACCCCAGGGGTTGGATTAAGAACCTCCGTGTAGATATAGAAAGTTTTCTGCCACAAATGGTGAACCTAAAACAAGAGACTAAAATTGATGACGCTCTAAAGGTTAAGCTTGAACAGTTGAAGTCACTGCACGAGGACGGCCTGCTATCTGATGAAGTCTACAACTCCAGACAACAGTCATTACTTGAAGAATACGGTGTGGAATAGAGTTGGCAACGCTTAAAAATTAGCACTCCCCTCACAAAAGCCTAAGGGAAGGATTGAGAAGGCACGCTTTTAACATAGAAATGCCTTTTCACTCATAAGTTCGGCTAGAGCGCATTCTTCAAGTTGGATTAAATTTACGCCTCAACCCTTACCTGAAGGTTGCTAGATAAAATATAGGTAGATAAGTCAAACGCCCAGCGATATTAGACTGATAAATCTCAACTGAGAAAGACTGTATTCGAGATATCAGAACGGGTACCTGGAATTGGACCTGATGAGTACACGTTTTTTGCTTATAGCGCAGAAACAAGAAGGGAGCGCCAATCGCTCCCTTCTTGTTTAACTTAAAGGTTCAACGTCAAAACAAGTCAATCAATCTCTCGGTAACGTCCAGAGCCTTATCAACGTCATCCAAATCGATGTCACCTACTTCAAACATTTTGGCATCGTCATCTTTAACATCAAGGGCAGAGCCGCTCGTTACTTGTAGCACCTGTGGGTTCAATGCAACAATTTCGACTCGACGATTCTTTGCCTTTCCGGACTCGGTGCTGTTATCACCAATTGGTGCTGACTCGCCTTTACCCATGGCATTCATCCGATGTGGCCTTATGCCGTAGTTACGACTCAATTTATTTTGTACCGCATTTGCACGACCATCTGATAGTTTTTGGTTAAAGTCATCGTTACCGACACTATCGGTATGGCCGACGATAAGGATCTCCAACTCAGGATAAGTAATCATCAACTCCGATAATTGCTTCAGTTCCGGCTCGGATTCTGGCTTTAACGTCGATTTGCCTGAGTCAAAATAAAGCCCGTAGAGATCGATCTTGCCGTCTTTTGCAAGGGATTCAGCCATTGGCGACATCTTGTCATCATCCAAGGCCTCTTTGTCTGTCACGAAGAGAAACACATGTGTATTGCCACTCAGTTGGTTTACAAACAGCGATATATACGTTTCATCGACTTTGGCCGCCAAGTATTGAATCTCTTTGTGACCATTCATGTACAGATCTCGCGCCTTCACAATCTTTTTAAAGGTTGAAAGATTTTCTCTAAAACACGGACGCTCACAGGTGAAGAGGAACTCGCCGCCAGATTTTTGAATCGTTTTCTGGTAGTTGCGAAACACTTGCAGTGTAGAGGCGGAACTGGGCAGTTCATAGTGGATGTAGGTTACCTGCCCTTCCAAAGGCAGCAGCTTATCAACTGTCCATTTGCCCTTTTCTTCATAGGGCTTGCTGAGCATAAGTTGATGCTCTTCATACTCTCTGTAATCGTAGTCATTAATGACAGCCCCTGGGTAGCGTTCAAGTCTGGGATGATCTTTGCTGCCCCTGGCGTCAGAGTCTCTGGCTACAGCACTGCCAATGCCAACGATAAGTAGAATAGATAGTAGAAAGGTATTTCTTACGCTGTTCATTCCTTTGCCTTTTCCATGTTACGCATGAACATTTTGAAAGGGCATTCTATTGATATTCCAGTCAAAAGTAATGGGGCAGCTCAAAGTTTTGCCATTCAGCCCCTACCTAGCTTCCAAAAAACGTACGTTTTACTGAAGAAGAGTATAAAAGTCAGAGTTCAGGGGCTAAACGCTAAATAAAGAGACATCGAATGGCGAGAAGCAGTACAACTATCAAAGGAGATAACAGAAGTGGTGCCCGGGGCCGGACTTGAACCGGCACGCTCTTGCAAGCGAGGGATTTTAAATCCCTTGTGTCTACCAATTTCACCACCCGGGCTCAGTTCTTCTCTGTGGGTGTTAGCACCGTAAGGATAACGGGGAACTGCTTACATGAGAGAAGAAATGGAGGCGGGTCCCGGAGTCGAACCGAGGTCCACGGATTTGCAATCCGCTGCATAGCCACTCTGCCAACCCGCCAGGGTATTGCCTGTGAGCATCCAAAATCTTGGGAGAAATTGGAGCGGCACACGAGGTTCGAACTCGTGACCTCAACCTTGGCAAGGTTGCGCTCTACCAGCTGAGCTAGTGCCGCATCACAGTGTTACAGGGCATCTCCCTGAAACGTGGGCTGCATTCTACCGAACAAAATGAGTGAGTCAACCGCTGTTTGGTGCGTTTGCCTATTTCTCAATCAGGTTTCGGAACAAACGCTCATTTTTTAGCAGAATCAATGGCTACGATCTGTCTCCAGGCCACGCCAACATAGATCATCATCGACCAAATCGTCAGTGCGGTCGCGATATAGAGTAGCGCATACGCCAAGCCGATAATGAAGCCATTGAAGTGCGAGATCAGACCGATAAGCGCCAGCATCTGCGCCGTTGTTTTCCATTTACCTATGGTTGCCACAGCCACTTCAGAGCGCTTACCAGCTTCAGCCATCCACTCTCTTAGTGCTGAGATAAGAATTTCCCGCGAGATAATAACGATCGCAGGAATGGTGATCCAAAGTGTGTTGTAGAAGTCGACCAGGATAATCAGGGCTGCACACACGGTGACTTTGTCTGCCACTGGGTCCAGAAAGGCACCAAATGCAGTCTCCTGTTGCAGTTTGCGAGCCAAATATCCATCAAAATAGTCTGTGACCGCTGCCAGCCAGAAGAATACCGCGGCAGTGAATTGCGCATGTTCCCAGGGAAGATAGAAGCAAACCAGAAAAACGGGGATAAGAACGATACGAAAAGCAGTGAGAATGTTCGGAACAGTTAACATGCAACCAACAGAATCTGGAGAAACGACCCGCTAGTTATATCCGAAAATGGTGCAGAGCACCATCTCAGACTTACTCTTGCAACGAATCATGGATAGTTTGCGCCATTTTTGCACTGATGCCAGGTACTTTGGCCAACTCTTCGACAGATGCAGCCTTCACTTGCTGCATGCCTCCCAAGTGACTAATCAGCGCCTGGCGACGAGACGCACCAATGCCTGGAATATCTTCCAGTGTTGAGCGCTTGGCATTTTTCCGGCGTCGCTCTCTGTGGCCCGTGATGGCAAATCGGTGTGCTTCGTCCCTCACCTGTTGAATCAGTAGCAGAGCGGGAGAATCTACAGGTAAGTTAAATGCCTGGTGTGAGTCCCCCAGAATAAGCGTTTCCAGGCCTGGTTTTCGTGATTCGCCCTTGGCGACACCTACCAACAATGGTTTGAGCGGCGCTTCGCTCCAATCCAACTCCGCCATCACCTCTTCAGCCATTCCCAACTGCCCTAACCCGCCATCAATCAGCAGCAGATCCGGCACCTTGCTCTCGGCACCTAACTGTTTAAAGCGACGCTGAAGCGCTTGTTTCATTGCAGCGTAGTCATCTCCCGGCGTAATACCAGCGATGTTGTAACGTCTGTATTCGCTCTTATGTGGACCTTCCTGGTTAAACACGACACATGAAGCAACGGTCTGCTGACCAGAGGTATGGCTGATATCAAAGCATTCGATGCGCTTCGGAATAGTATCTAATGCCAACGTCTCAGTCAGTTGGTGCAAACGCTGCTGGATAGACTGCTTATGTGCCAAACGGCTTTCAAGTGCTGTTTCTGCATTGGTCTGAGCCAACTTGAGAAAACGCGCACGGTCACCGCGCGGCTGAAACACCAGCTTGATTTTTCTCTCTGTCAGCAATTGAAGGTCGTTAGTTAGCTCATCCGTGTTTTCAAGTTTAAACGGCAGTAATATAGCGCTGGGCACCTGGCCGCTGCGCCCTTCTGCACCGTAAAATTGAGTCAGAATGGATGAAAGCAGTTCCTGTGTATCCGTATCAGCCGGAATAGATGGATATAACGATTTACTGCCCAGCAGTTTACCGTCTCGAATAAACTGCAAATGCACGCAGCATTGGTTGCCATTAACCGCCAAACCAATCACATCGATAGCATCTTTGCCCGCTTCGACACTATGCTGAACCTGCACCTGCCGGAGCGCAGTGATCCTGTCTCTCAGTGTTGCAGCCATCTCAAACTCAAGCTCAGCGGATGCCTGCTCCATGTCGGTAACCAGCTGCGCAATCACCTTTTCACTATTACCTTTCAGGAACAGTCGTGTTTGATCAACTTGCTTTGCATACTGCTCGTCGGTTACATGTCCCTGCACACAAGGCGCAGTGCAACGACCCAACTGGTATTGCAAACAGGGCCTGGAACGACTGCGATAAGTCGTGTCGTCACATTGTCTTACCTGAAACAGCTTCTGTAACAGATTCAGCGATTCTCGAACCGCGCCACCACTGGGAAACGGACCGAAATATTCACCGTGGGATTTTTTAGCACCGCGATGAAACGCCAAACGTGGGTGTTTATGATTAGAGATAAGCAGATAGGGATAACTCTTATCATCCCGCAGTAACACGTTGTAACGGGGACGAAAGCGTTTGATCAGATTGTTTTCCAGGATCAACGCTTCCGCCTCAGTATGAGTCACTGTCACCTGAATATTGGCGATGTGTTTGACTAAGGCGCGAGTTTTGGCTGAATCAACATTGGTTCGAAAATAGCTGGATAGGCGTTTCTTCAGACTTTTTGCTTTACCAACATAGATAACGTCATCGTTGGCATTAAGCATCTGATACACGCCCGGCTGATCAGTCACCGAGCGCAGGAACGCCTTGGCATCAAAATCCATGGCTAGAGTTTTTCAGCGTCTAGCATTCCGTGGCGGATCGCCAAATGGGTAAGTTCAACATCACCATCAATGTCCAGCTTCTTAAACAAACGATAGCGATAGCTGTTCACTGTTTTAGGACTGAGGTTAAGTTGTTCTGAGATGTAACTGACCTTCTCACCACGAGTGATCATCAACATGATCTGCAACTCGCGCTCAGAAAGTTCTTTGAATGGGTTTTCCTGACTGTCGCTGAATTGGCTAAGTGCCATTTGCTGAGCAATTTCAGGAGATAAATAGCGCTGACCGCTGTTGACTAAGCGAAAATGACTTCGTCAGGCGCTGCACCTTTTGACAGGTAGCCGCATGCCCCCGCCTGCATTACTTTGCTCGGGAATGGGTTTTCTGTGTGAACAGTCAAAACAATAATTTTGCTGTCAGGTGAATGACGAAGAATTTTTCGGGTGGCTTCTAAGCCGCCAATACCCGGCATATTCATGTCCATGAGAATAACGTCAGGCTGATTATCTCTGGCCCACTTTACCGCATCTTCACCATTATCAACTTCACCCATGACTTGCATGCCGCGTACATCCTCTAACAGGCGGCGAATTCCGGTGCGAACAAGTTCATGGTCATCAACGAGAAAAACTCGGATCACGGATGGCACTCCAAAAAAAAGCTAATACGAAAACTGCGCCTCTAATCCGTTGGCTATACGGATGTCCTTTAACAAATCCGTACACTGAATAATAACGAATGCCACAATCTAAAATAAAGCTAATCACAGCGCAAACTTGCGCATCCGCAGTGTGCCGCACAATCAAATAGCAGTTTTGTGACATTGTTGTGAAGCTGGTCAAATTGCGGAGCGAAGGAAAATGGGGAGAGCCGGGAGCCAGAAACGAAAAAGGCCGTCGATATCGACGGCCTTTTAAGAGATGGCGGAGGAGGTGGGATTTGAACCCACGGTAGGGTATAAGCCTACGCCGGTTTTCAAGACCGGTCCATTCAACCACTCTGGCACCCCTCCGGAACGCCGCGAATAATACGGTGGTTAATTTCAGTTGTAAAGCCCCTATTTAACTCATTAGTATCGTTTGCTCATTATCTAAGCAAGACGACCAGAAGTTGGCCTAATTTAAGCCTTTTTCTTTTGATAACACTGTCCGATAATAGCGCCATGGCGACATTTACTATCTCAATCAGTGCCTCTCCTGTTTCTCACCAGGCACACAAAACGGCATACCAGTTTGCATTGGCTGCAATTACGCAGGGTCACAGCGTGAAACAGGTTTTCTTTTTCCAGGAAGGTGTAACAACAGGCTCCAAGTTGCTATCTCCAGCCGGAAATGAGAGCAATTGGGCTGAGCGATGGGCCGGCTTTTCTGCTGAACACAGTGTTCCCCTGATACTGTGTGTTGCATCGTCACTCAGACGCGGCATCCTCAATCAAGAGGAAGCAGATGATGTCAGTGGGTCGGCTAACCTGCATTCCGGTTTTCATATCGGCGGACTGGGTGAGTTGGTAACCCATTCCCTCAAGTCAGATCGCACGATCCACTTTAAATAGGCGAAGTTGATGGATAAACGTATTGCGCTGGTCTTTCGCCAATCACCTTTTGACGGCAATCAGGTTCAGGAAACGATAGATATCGGCTTAGCCTATGCCGCATACGATCAGGCAGTCACGCTGATTTTCACAGATGATGCCGTATCAGCTTGTTGCGACAGCACAAAACCTGAAAAAGCGGGTTATGCAAACTTTCTCAAGCAGTTTGGAGCCTTCGACATGTACGACATTGAGGAGGTGTGGGTGAATAAACAAGCGATGAAAAAAAGAGGACTTGCCGGATCCAGGCTTCGCGAAAGTGTTCAGTTCGTGGACGAAAATCAGATTGCCTCCTCGTTATCGTCATTCGATATTGTTCTGAGTATTTAAATGACCCCATTAATCATATTTAATAAGCCCCCTGAACAGGGCAGTCTTTCGCAATTACCAGCAAATGCAGCCATGTTATTGCGTGCCGATGCCTGTTTCGCCCTCCCCACCTGGCTTACCAATGATACGCTGACGAATATGTCATCTGGTGTCTACGTGCTGGAGGAGGATGCTCAGGCACGAGGCATTTCTGAGTTACCAAGCACTGTGAAGAGCATAACCATCGACCAAATGGTTGAACTGACTCTGTCGCACCACCCCATCATCAGTTGGTAGTTTTCATGTACGAATTTGAAGGCAAAACCATTGCCACCGATAAAGCCGGTTATCTGGAAAACATTGATGACTGGAGCGAAGCTCTTGCGCAGATCATCGCCGACGCAGAGAAGATAGAAATGACAGATAACCACTGGCAAGTGGTTCATTTCGTTCGGGAGTTTTACCTAGAGTTTGAAACTAGTCCGGCGATCCGCGTATTGGTTAAAGCGATGGCGAAAAAATATGGCGAAGAGAAAGGTAACAGCCGCTATCTGTATAAGTTGTTTCCTAAAGGCCCTGCCAAACAGGCAACCAAGATCGCGGGTCTGCCAAAGCCGGTAAAGTGTATATAAACAACGTGAAACGCCAGAAGTAAAAAAGGAGCCCTTTCGGCTCCTTTTTTAATCAAGCGATACGACTAGTCACGCTTCAAGATATGGGTTGTGCCACCCATGTAAGGACGCAGTACTTCCGGCACTTCAACAGAACCATCTTCCTGCTGGTAGTTCTCCAGCACTGCCACCAAGGTGCGTCCTACCGCCAGGCCAGAGCCATTCAGCGTGTGCAGCAACTCAGGCTTCTTCGCGCCTTTGGCACGATAACGAGCCTGCATACGACGCGCCTGAAAGTCGAGCATGTTACTGCAAGAGGAGATCTCACGGTAAGTTCCCTGAGTGGGGATCCATACTTCCAGATCGTACGTCTTACAAGCACCGAAGCCCATATCACCGGTACATAACAGCATGGTGCGGTACGGCAATTTCAACAGCTGCAGTACTTTTTCAGCGTGCAGAGTCAGAGTTTCCAAGGCTTCAAATGAATCTTCCGGCTTAACCAGGTGTACCAGCTCAACTTTGTCAAACTGGTGCTGACGAATCAGGCCACGCACATCACGGCCATAAGAGCCGGCTTCTGAACGGAAACATGGCGTATGCGCAACCATACGCACAGGCAAGTCTGCTTCATCAGTAATGGTATCGCGAGCCAAGTTAGTCAGTGGTACCTCAGCGGTGGGGATCAGCGACATGCCAACGCCCTCTTCGGTAGCAGGCTGCGTGTTGAACAGGTCTTCACCAAACTTAGGCAGCTGACCTGTACCGCGCAATGAGTCGGCGTTAACCAGGTAAGGTACGTACATCTCCTGGTATCCGTGCTGCTGGGTATGCAGGTCCAACATAAACTGGGCTAAAGCACGATGCAGGCGTGCCATCTCACCACGCATAACAACAAAGCGCGAACCAGACAGTTTCACTGCTGATTCAAAATCCATGCTCTTGCCAAAGTCACCCAGGTCGACATGATCTTTAGGCTCAAAATCGAACTCACGCGGTTCGCCCCAGCGGCGGATCTCTTGGTTTTCCTCTTCGTCTTTACCTTCAGGTACGGACTCGTGTGGAAGGTTTGGAATGCCCTGGCTCAGTTCTTTAATCTCTTCGAGCAGCTTGCTCAACTCAGCCTTAGCTGCGTCCAGCTCTTCACCCAGAGAGCCTACTTCTGCCAGTAACGGCTGGATATCTTCGCCACGGGCCTTAGCCTGACCGATCGACTTGGAACGGGTGTTACGCTCACTCTGCAACTGTTCAGTTTTTACCTGCAGGGATTTACGCTGCTCTTCGAGCGACTTAAATCGCTCTACATCCAGCTCATAACCACGTTTGGCCAGCAGTGTGGCCGTCTCATCGATTTCGGTGCGAAGAAATTTAGCGTCCAGCATTTTGCGTGTTGTACTCGTTAATGATTAAAAGGTGGGGTTGTCTCTATGACTCAAGCTACGTAGAACACCTGAGCTTCATCGAAACATCACATGGCCCCTTCTTATGGCCGCCAAGTTTAACAGAGGCGGCGCTGAAACCAAGGGATGGGATCATCACAGATCGCGTTTTTTATCACTGGCAGCATCTAATTGCGCCAGATACGCCAGTTTCTGTTGGATTTTTTGCTCAAGACCACGATCTGTTGGCTGATAATAGCGTCGCTCGGACAGCTCAGGAGGCAGATAACTCTCGCCTGCAGCATAAGCGCCCGGCTCGTCGTGAGCATATCGATACTCTGCGCCATGTCCCAGCGATTTAGCCAATTTCGTCGGTGCGTTGCGCAGATGCACGGGTACCTCATACTGCGGCAATTCCGCGGCATCTCTAAGCGCTTGTTTAAACGCGGTGTACACGGCATTACTCTTTGGAGCGACAGCCAGATAAACAATCGCCTGGGCAATTGCCCGCTCTCCTTCTGCCGGGCCGACTCGCTGAAAACAATCCCAGGCATTCAGCGCGACATCCATCGCTTTCGGATCGGCATTGCCAACATCTTCAGACGCAATAGCCAGCAGACGCCTGGCAACATAAAGTGGATCGCAGCCAGCATTGAGCATGCGTGCATACCAGTAAAGTGCGCCATCAGGGGATGAGCCACGAATCGATTTATGCAGAGCCGAGATCTGGTCGTAATAGTGATCGCCCTGCTTATCGAATTGGGCAACCTGTTGTCCGGAAACATCGGCAACCAACCCTTTCTCAATAACCTTGCTATCCCCTTCCACCAAATCGCTGGCCATTTCCAGCAAGTTCAGCAATCGACGCGCATCACCAGCAGCCAGGTCCAGCAAAAGCTCCTCTGCATCAGCTTCCAGCGTCAGCTGTTTTTCACCCAGACCACGCTCTGGGCAGGTCAGTGCGCCATTCACCAGTCCTTTCAAGGATGGCTTGTCTAAAGGCTTAATGACGTATACACGGGCTCGACTGAGCAACGCGGCATTCAGTTCAAAAGAGGGGTTTTCCGTCGTCGCGCCTATGAACGTAACCGTACCCGCTTCGATATGAGGTAGAAATGCGTCCTGCTGAGATTTGTTGAAACGGTGCACCTCATCAACAAACAACAGAGTACGCCGTCCAAGATCGTGCAGATTTCGCTCGGCGCGTTCAATAGCCGCACGAATATCTTTAACGCCAGCAGTCACGGCTGAAATACGCTCAATTTCAGCATTGCAATGCCCGGCAAACAACTCAGCCAAGGTGGTTTTGCCGGTACCCGGTGGTCCCCACAGGATCATGGAGTGAACCTGACCATGTTCCAGTGCGCGGCGCAGCGGCTTGCCCTCACCTAACAGGTGAGGCTGCCCTACATATTGGTCAATGGTTTGAGGCCGCATACGGGCGGCCAAAGGCTGATACTGAGTGGTATCAGCAAAAGAAAAGGAGAGATTATCCGGCATTAGCTTCGGCGCGCTGATCGTCCACGTCGACCCCCTCGGGAACAACAAAGCTGAAAGTGCCTTCCGCAAGCTCTGCTGGCGCAGTGAACTTAGTCAGTTTAAATTGGCTGCGCTGCCCCTGACTGTCAACAATCAGCAGTTCGGTTAACTGGTTGCCTGCAAACTGGAGTTCAAAACGCTCAATGTTGCCGCCCGCTTCCAGTGGCGTCACTTCATAGCGTTCACCGACTACGCGCACGCGATACTGCGCCCATACCTTAGGGTCATTCTCAGCCAACAGCAGGATGGGACTGTCTTTCATCACGTCTTGCGCGCTGTAGAGGCTTACCTGCTCCAACAGAGGGTTAAATACCCAAACGGTGTTGCCATCTGACTGCACCAAGTGCTCATCAGGAGAGATGGTTTCCCAGACAAACTGATCCGGTGTTTTAACTTTGATAACACCGGTCGCTTCCTGAACCAGCTCACCATCAAACGAGTGTACCTGTTGATTAAACTCAGCAGAAAATGACTGATAACTGGCCAGCCTGTCACGCAATGTTTTTGGCTTCTCTGGCGCTTTGTCTGCAGCAAACGCTGAAGCAACCACCAGGGACATGCAATAAACGAAAACAGCTGGCACGGAGGCCAGCTTTTTAAAAGAAGTTAAGATCATTCTTGCTCTCAATACTTACTCATTTTCTGATTAGCTATTTGGGCAAATCAGTCTCTTGGCGGTGGTGGCGCCAGGACTTCTCTATTGCCGTTATGGCCTGGTCCTGATACGACACCGTCCATTTCCATCTGTTCGATCAAACGTGCCGCGCGATTGTAACCAATTTTGAATTTACGCTGGACGCTGGAGATAGATCCTCTGCGACTCTCAGTGACAAAAGCGACCGCTTCGTCGTAAAGAGGGTCCAGGTCCTCTTCACCCTCAGGACGTTCACCTGGAAGTGCCGTTTCTGCTGTGATCTCTCCGCTCAGGATCTCGTCGATATAATCCGGCTTGCCACGCTTCTTCCAATCTTCAACCACAGCATGCACTTCATGGTCATCGATAAATGCACCGTGAACACGGGTTGGAACGCCGGTACCCGGCGGCAGGTAAAGCATATCGCCCTGCCCCAACAGTTGCTCTGCGCCCGGCTGATCAAGAATGGTTCGTGAATCGACTTTGCTCGATACCTGGAATGCCATACGGGTTGGGATATTGGCTTTAATCAGACCTGTAATCACATCTACCGACGGACGCTGAGTTGCCAGAATAAGGTGAATACCTGCAGCACGGGCTTTCTGAGCCAGTCGCGCAATCAACTCTTCCACCTTCTTGCCGACAATCATCATCAAGTCAGCAAACTCGTCAACAACCACCACAATGCTGGGTAGCTTCTCCAGCTCAGGCGCTGAGTCATCCATGCTATCGCCGGGCTTCCACAGCGGATCTTTAAGAGGCGTACCCGCTTCAATCGCTTCCGTGACCTTGGCATTAAAGCCTTTCAGGTTCCGCACACCCAAGGCGCTCATCAGCTTGTAGCGGCGCTCCATCTCACCCACACACCAACGCAGCGCATTGGCCGCATCTTTCATGTCGGTGACAACTTCCGCCAAAAGATGTGGGATACCTTCATAAACGGAAAGCTCCAGCATCTTGGGGTCGATCATAATAAAGCGAACATCTTCCGGCTTGGACTTATACAGCAGGCTCACGATCATCACGTTCACGCCCACTGATTTACCCGATCCCGTGGTACCCGCTACCAGCAGGTGTGGCATCTTTGCCAAATCCACGGCGACCGATTTACCGCCGATATCTTTACCCAACACCATGGTCAGGTTGGATTTACCATTTTCGAACGCCGGACAGGCAATCACTTCTGACAAACGTACGATCTCGCGATGGGCGTTGGGTAGCTCCAAACCAATCACAGACTTGCCCGGAATTACTTCGACAACACGCACGCTAATGGCACTCAGCGCACGAGCCAGGTCTTTGGATAGGTTGGAGATACGAGACACTTTAACGCCGGGGGCAAGGTCAAGTTCAAATCGTGTGATCACAGGGCCAGGGTAAACACCAACAACTTCGGCCTGAACGCCAAAATCCAGCAGCTTGGCTTCAACCAAACGGCTAACCTTATCCATCTCTTCCTGTGTTACCGGGTTGGTGCTTTTATCTGCCCGATCAAGCAAGCCAATGGTTGGCATTTCGGTCACTTCACTGGCGACATCTGCCGATGCCGCAACCGCAGGCAGAGGTGCAGTTCCGCCATTCACTACCTGTTTGGGCGGTTCAAATGCAGGCGCCACAATGGGAGCAGAGTTTTCAGCCAGATTTAGCGTTGGCGAAGGCGTGCTGGACGCAAGCGGATCGAACTCCTCTTCATAGTCGTACTCGTCTTCGTCGATATCTTCTGGCTCAAACGGCTCAAGTTCTTCTAAACGAAGTGAAGGCTCATTGTCTTCCTCTTCGACAAAACCTGTGGCTGGCGCTTCCTCTAATTCGGTTTCCTCAGTATTCGATGCTTCGGTGGCGCCCTCTTTACGGCTCTCCATGTAGTTGTGGATGGGTCGGTAGATGCCTTGAATAGCGCCCCAAACAAGTACTGCGCCGAGAAAATCTGCGATTGCAACCCAAGAGAGCCCTGTAGCGAGCGTAAAGCCAGAGAGCACCAGACCTAATAACAGCAGCGTGGTACCGAGCAGATTAAATACAGGCAACATGCTTGCGGCAATCACATCGCCAAGCATGCCCCCCGCGGAAAAGAAGTAAAAATCATCAAAATTGATACTGGCCAGCGCTGAGATACCAATAAGCAGCAATAAGCCACCCACCATCCGCAACGACAGCGCCATGTAGTCAATTTCAAACACGTGGTAGTAACGGCGGAAACTGTACCAGCCGAGGAAAGCGACCAAGAAAGGCACCATGTAGGCTTGATAGCCCAACACAAAGAAAAGCAGGTCCGCGACTAACGCACCTACCGCACCGGTCATATTTTTTATTTCGCCCGCAAACGCAGTCTGCGACCAACCGGGATCGGTCGGAGCATAGCTGTATAACGCCAGCAATAAAAATACCGCACCGACACTACTCACTATCAGTGCAGCTTCTAATAATCGCTGTACGCCATTTAACGTGGCGGGTTTAGTGATCCTGTTCAATCTGAACTCCCTGCGTAGAGATCCCTATAAGATCTCATTGAACGCTCAGGTAATCAACACGGCGGGGCGCTGTTTCACCTCTTCCATCACAACATAGGTGCGACTATCACTTACCCCGGGCAGTTTTAACAGGGTTTCACTCAACAATCTGCGGTATGCCGACATGTCTGTCACCCTGGCTTTTAACAAATAATCGAAGTCACCTGATACCAGGTGACATTCCTGTAGTTCATCCAACGTCATTACCGCTCGATTAAAGCGCTCAAAAAGGTCCGGCGTCTCACGGTTCAAAGTGATCTCAATGAACACCAGCAGCGTCTTGCCCAACTTAAAAGGGTCTAGGTCGGCCTGATAGCCACGGATAAAGCCGTCTCTCTCTAAGCGCTTAACCCTTTCATGGCAGGGGGTTGCGCTCAACCCAACGCGCCGGGCCAGCTCAACATTGGACACTCTGGCGTCCTGTTGTAGCTCCCGGAGAATGCTTCTATCTGTCCTATCTAGTTTTTTAAGCTGCTTTATCTGCATCTAACCAGTGAATTTCACTACTATGAAATCTATTTATAGTGTTTTTACACGTTATTAACAAGTTATTTGGAGAAACATTTTTTGAATTCGAATTTATACTTTGATCTGTCTCAACTAGCTTCTTCAGATAGGTTAAAAAATGATCGTCGGTATACCAAAAGAGATTAAAAACAATGAGTTCCGTGTTGCTATGACACCGGCAGGTGTAGCGGAACTGGTTAAAAACAACCACAAAGTTGTGGTTGAAACTCAAGCCGGAGTGGGCAGCGGATTCGCTGATGAAGATTATGTTTCTGCTGGCGCAGAGATTTTGCCTACCGCTGAAGCAGTGTTTTCCACTGCCAAGATGATCGTAAAGGTTAAAGAGCCACAAGCTATCGAGCGTGCGCGCCTGAACAAAGAGCACACGCTCTTTACCTACCTGCACCTGGCACCAGATCCTGAGCAGACGGCAGATCTGGTTAACTCAGAAGCCACCTGTATCGCTTACGAAACAGTGACTGATGACCTGGGCCGTTTACCTTTGCTGGCGCCAATGTCTGAAGTGGCTGGCCGTATGTCTATCCAAGCTGGTGCCTATGCCCTGGAAAAATCTCGTGCCGGTCGTGGAATGTTGCTCGGTGGCGTTCCGGGTGTAAGCCCTGCCAAAGTAGTTGTGATTGGTGGCGGCGTTGTTGGCCGTAATGCTGCGCAAATGGCAGTCGGCATGGGTGCCGACGTAACCGTACTGGACCGCAGCATTGACGTACTGCGCGCCATCGACGCCGAGTTTAACGGCCGAGTGAAGACTGTTTTCTCTACTGCTTTAGCACTGGAAGAACAGGTATTAGCAGCGGATCTGGTAGTAGGTAGTGTACTGGTTCCTGGTGCTGCAGCACCTAAGCTGGTCACCAAAGAGATGGTTAGCCGCATGAAAGCCGGTGCCGCTGTCGTTGACGTAGCAATTGACCAGGGTGGCTGTTTTGAAACTGCCAAAGCCACCACGCACGCCGAACCCACTTACATTGTTGATGACGTAGTGCACTATTGTGTCGCCAACATGCCAGGCGCGGTTGCTCGCACCAGTACATACGCCCTGAGCAACGCTACCCTGCCCTATATCATCAAGCTGGCAAACATGGGTGCCGAAGACGCTCTGAAGGCAGACAAACACCTGTTGGAAGGCCTGAACGTGCGCCATGGCAAGGTGACCTGTCAGTCAGTTGCGGAAGAGTTGGGCTACGATTTTGTGCCTGCCCTTGAAACGCTGTGATCACGTCTACATATAGCAACTAAGACTTTACCCTTATCAGGGGGCTCGATATTATCGGCCCCCTTTATTGATACCAATTCTCGGTTTTAAACCCGATGCGGAGAGCAGCATGAGTGACGTGAAACACGCCCGCCTCCTGATCTTAGGCTCTGGCCCAGCAGGATACACAGCCGCTGTATATGCAGCGCGCGCTAATCTTAACCCCGTCCTGATCACAGGTATGCAGCAAGGTGGTCAGCTGACCACGACCACGGAAGTGGAAAACTGGCCTGGTGATCCTAAAGATCTGACGGGCCCTGCGCTGATGGAGCGTATGCGTGAGCATGCTGAAGCATTCAACACCGAGATTATCTTCGATCATATTCATACTGCGGAACTGACTGAACGCCCTTTCAAGCTGACAGGCGACACTGGCAGCTACACCTGTGATGCACTTATCATCTGTACTGGCGCATCTGCTATGTACCTGGGCCTGCCTTCTGAGGAAGCTTTCCAAGGCCGTGGTGTATCCGCCTGTGCAACCTGTGATGGTTTCTTCTACCGCAACCAGAAAGTTGCCGTGGTTGGTGGTGGTAACACCGCTGTTGAAGAAGCACTCTACCTGTCAAACATCGCAGCTGAAGTTCATCTGATTCACCGCCGCGACCAGTTCCGTTCAGAGAAAATTCTGACCGACCGACTGATGCAGAAAGTGGAAGAAGGCAATATCGTGCTTCACCTGGATCGCACACTGGACGAAGTTTTGGGTGATGATATGGGCGTTACAGGCGTTCGTATTAAAGATACCAAGTCTGATGCCACCGAAGAGCTCGAACTGCAAGGTGTATTTATTGCGATTGGCCACAAGCCAAATACCGACCTTTTCGCTGGTCAGTTAGACATGAAAGATGGCTACCTGAAGGTTGAAAGCGGTACCGAAGGCAACGCGACACAAACCAGTATTGAAGGTGTGTTCGCCGCGGGTGACGTTATGGACCATATCTATCGTCAGGCTATTACCTCTGCCGGTACAGGTTGTATGGCGGCACTGGACGCTGAAAGGTACCTGGACGCTCAATAACCCATTAGTGTCATATTAATCTCAAAGCCCGGCTCGACCGGGCTTTCGTTTTTGTTAAGCTTTATAAAGGCTAAGTCGTTTCCGCTGCAAAGGTGATATGACCCAGTTTCTTACCGAACTCGATACTGCGACAACCATATTCCCGCCAACCGAATATGCACTGTCAGAGCCCAACGGGTTGCTGGCCATCGGTGGTGATCTTTCCGCAGATAGACTCAAGCGGGCGTATCAGTCCGGTATCTTCCCCTGGTTCTCAGAAGAGGATCCCCTACTGTGGTGGTCTCCCGATCCTCGCTGTGTCTTTGATATCGCCAGCTTTCGCGTGTCCCGAAGCCTGAAAAAGAGCCTGAGGCGCTGCGGTTATACAATCTCAGTGAACAGAGCGTTTGATGAAGTGGTAGCGGGCTGTGCCGGTCCTAGAGAGCAAGAGTCCGGCACATGGATCTTACCGGAAATGGCCCATGCTTATGGCGAATTACATCGTCAGGGAGCCGCCCACTCCATTGAAGTTTGGGCCGGTGAAACCTTGGTAGGAGGCTTGTACGGTGTTTGCAGCGGTCGTCAGTTTTCAGGGGAGTCGATGTTTTTTCGACAAACAGACGCCAGTAAGGTCGCGCTCACAGGGCTCGTAGCACTATTACACAGTACAGGAGCGCGCTGGATCGATTGCCAAATTGCTAATCCCCATTTGATCTCACTTGGCGCAATCGAAGTACCCAGAAAACAATATATCGAACAGCTGAATTTAGAGATTTGCACGGTACTGCCAGAAGAACATTGGGTAGCACGGGACATTACAGGATTAGTAAGCGACTATGCCGGAATCAATTAGTGTCCGACTTGGGATAACCCAAACCATCCCTTGCCAGTACATAGATGGCGAGTTTGAGCGATTGGTAGTTTTGGCTGCCGAAGAGATAGCGGACGACTTCAAATACCGCCACTTGCTGGCGCACGGCTTTCGTCGCTGTGGTGACAGCCTGTACGCGCCCCACTGCCCCGAATGCAAAGCCTGTGTTCCCATTAGAATTCCAGTCCAGGATTTCAAGCCCTCACGAAGCCAGCGCCGTGTGCTTAATGCTGGAGATCGTGCTCTCACCATTGAAGTAATTGATCAATTGGATCGCTCAGCCGTCTACCCGCTCTATAAACGGTATGTAGAGATCCGTCATGCTGAGAGCAGCATGAATCCAGTAAGTTATGAGCAGTATGAAAATTTCTTGTTCAGCCATTGGCACCAACCCAAATACCTGTGCCTCTATGATGAAAAAACACTGGTGGGTATTGCCGTTACCGACTATCTGGAAGACTCACTCTCTGCGGTGTACACCTTTTTTGAGCCCGAGTACGACAAGCTTTCCTTAGGCACTTATGCCCTGTTAAAGCAGATTGAGTTCGCCAAATCAGAACAAAAACCGTTTCTTTATCTTGGGTTTCAAATAGATAAATGTGCCGCGATGAACTATAAAACTCGCTATAAACCCTATCAGATGCTGGAAAATGGGCATTGGAATCAATATGAGTAAGGGTTCTTCTTTACACACTGGACAAATTTCGGCAAAATTCCGCGGTCTAAAATTTGGGCGTTAACAGGAATCTCTACTAGATGGCGAAAGAAGACAACATTGAAATGCAGGGCACTGTGTTGGAAACCCTTCCAAACACCATGTTCCGTGTAGAATTAGAAAACGGACATGTGGTCACTGCCCACATTAGCGGCAAAATGCGCAAGAACTATATCCGTATTTTGACCGGGGACAAAGTGACTGTGCAGCTGACTCCCTACGACCTCTCTAAAGGACGTATCGTCTTCCGCGCCCGTTAAGCGCCAGGAAGCTTCAATGCTTCTTAAAGAATATGAAAAAGCCCGGAACATTCCGGGCTTTTGCTTTTGTATCGTGATTGAACGTTTAACTAAGCTGGGCAGGCTTCATCTTCACCGCAAAAAGCCATATCCAATTCATCACTTTTCACCGTCACTTTGACACTGCCGCCAGCGGCAAGCTCGCCAAACAACAGCTCTGAGGCCAACGGCTTCTTCAGTTGCTCCTGGATCAAGCGCGCCATTGGGCGAGCCCCCATCGCTTTGTCGTAGCCTTTTTTGGCGAGCCACAAACGCGCTTCCTCACTGACTTCCAGAGATACACGCTTGTCATCCAATTGCGCTTGCAGTTCGACAATAAACTTATCGACGACCTGTTGGATCACCTCTTCGCTCAAGTGGTTGAACCAAACTACGTTGTCCAGGCGGTTTCTGAATTCAGGAGTAAACACACGGTTAATTTCAGATTTACCATCGAACGAGTTGTCCTGCTGCTTGAACCCAATAGAGGTTCGTTCAGTCTCTCGTACACCGGCATTAGTCGTCATTACCAGAATGACATTACGGAAGTCTGCTTTACGTCCGTTGTTATCCGTCAGGGTTCCGTTATCCATTACCTGCAGCAGCAGGTTATAGACATCCTGATGCGCTTTTTCTATTTCATCGAGCAGCACTACGCTATGGGGGTTTTTTAGTACCGCATCGGTCAGCAAACCACCTTGGTCATAACCTACATAGCCCGGAGGCGCACCAATCAGGCGGCTGACCGCATGGCGCTCCATATACTCAGACATATCAAAACGAATAAGCTCAACGCCCATGGCTTTCGCCAGCTGCTGAGTTACCTCTGTTTTACCCACCCCAGTGGGCCCTGCAAACAGGAAACAACCAACAGGTTTTCGATCATTACCCAAGCCTGCGCGAGCCAGTTGGATAGACTCAGATAGCACATCGATCGCCTCATCCTGTCCAAACACCACCATCTTGAGGTTGGTATCTAGGTTTTTAAGCAGATCTTTATCTGAACGGGTCACCGTTTTCTGTGGGATACGAGCTATACGCGCAACAATATCTTCGATGTCATGCACACCGATGGTTTTCTTGCGTTTACCCTGCGGGGTTAATCTCAGTCGCGCTCCCGCTTCATCAATCACATCAATCGCTTTATCTGGCAGATGACGTTCATTGATGTATTTAGCTGAAAGCTCAGCGGCTGCTCGCAATGAACCAACGGTATACCTTACCCCATGGTGCTCTTCGTAGCGCGATTTGAGACCTTTCAGGATCTTGGTGGTCTCTTCGACACTCGGCTCGAGTACGTCGATCTTCTGGAAGCGACGAACTAACGCGCGATCTTTCTCAAACACACCGCGGAACTCTTGGTATGTCGTAGACCCTATGCAGCGCAGGCTACCACCAGACAACAGCGGCTTAATCAGGTTGGAGGCGTCCATCATGCCACCAGAGGCCGCACCCGCACCTATGATGGTATGGATTTCGTCGATAAACAGAATGGCACCGGGATCTTTGCGAAGCTCTTTTAGCACTGATTTAAACCGCTTCTCAAAATCTCCGCGGTACTTGGTGCCTGCAAGCAAGGCCCCCATGTCCAAAGAGTAGATGGTGCTCTTCTCAATAACCTCGGGCACCTGGCCTTGCACAATGCGGTATGCCAGGCCTTCAGCGATAGCGGTTTTACCGACACCCGCTTCACCCACAAGCAAGGGGTTATTCTTACGACGACGGCAAAGTACCTGAATGGTGCGCTCAAGTTCCTGGTTCCGGCCGATTAGCGGGTCAATATTGCCCTCTTCCGCCAGTTTGTTCAGGTTGGTGCAAAAACTTTCCAAGCGATTTTCTTCACTGGCACCCTCGCCTTCACTCTCACGTTCCTGGTCTATCTGAGGCTGATCAGGTCCTGAGTGTTGGTCGACCTTACTAATGCCGTGGGAAATAAAGTTCACGACATCCAGTCGGCTCACATCTTCTTTCTTCAGCAGATAAACCGCTTGGGATTCCTGTTCGGAAAAGATGGCCACCAGCACATTGGCACCACAGACTTCACTGGCACCAGAGCTTTGCACATGAAACACAGCACGTTGAAGCACGCGCTGAAAGCCAAGCGTGGGCTGCGTTTCCCGTTCACTATCGTGTTCAGGGATCAGCGGTGTTGTTTCGGCAATAAAACGAGTTAACTCACCTCTAAGCCTGTCGAGGCTAACGCCACAAGCAGATAGGGCCTCGGATGCAGACGGATTGTCCAGCAATGCCAACAGGAGATGTTCAACGGTCATGAATTCATGGCGATTCTCACGCGCTTCGCGAAAGGCTCCGTTGAGCGATATCTCGAGGTCTTTGTTTAACATCGGCGTACCTCACATTGAGTTAGAAAACTCGCTACCACCGGCAGCGACTTAAGCCTTCTCCATTGAGCATAGCAAGGGGTGCTCATGCTGTCTGGCGTAACTGTTGACCTGTTCAACTTTTGTTTCAGCTATCTCGGCGGTGAACACACCACACACGCCTTTACCTTTGTAGTGCACGGAGAGCATCACTTCAGTTGCCTGCTCAACATTTAAGTTGAAAAATCTCTGTAGAACCTCGACTACAAAGTCCATCGGAGTGTAGTCATCATTATTTAGGATCACCTTATACATCGGTGGCGGCTTAACCTTCGGTTTCGCCGTTACCACGTCTAACTCGTGATGGTGATCTACCTGCTCGTCGTTACTCATAATTTCAATATTAGTACGTCTCTGATACGCCGCGAATTGATATCAAGTTCAAATGATAAATTCACTACGCGTCTTAAAAAAAACCAGTCAAAGCCTTGACTGCCATGTCAGATCGACTATTTTTTGACACTGGTAGTCGGTGTTTAATGTCTCATATATATGGGCATAGTGAAAACATCACAACCGTAAGTTCAAGGAGTTCAAGTCTTAAGGAAGTGAGGTAAGGAAGTAGATTTATGGCAACGGGTACAGTTAAGTGGTTCAACAATGCCAAGGGATTTGGCTTTATCGTGCCAGATGACGGCGGTGAAGACGTATTTGCGCATTATTCAACAATCGAAATGGAAGGCTATCGTACACTTAAAGCAGGCCAGCCTGTTGAGTTCGAACTTCATGAAGGCCCCAAGGGGATGCACGCTCATGACATCAAGCTTAACGACAGCTCTAAGTAGTCGGTAACTGATTCGATTAGAGAAGAGGAGCAGGCTCAGGCCTGCTTTTTTCTTTTTAACAGAAAACGTCGCTCCTGTGCATTTGCATGCCCCACGAAGTGCTTTGGGTACCATGCACCCGCGACATACCGTACTTCCTGTACATAAAAAAAAGCACCCAATTGGGTGCTTTTTTAATCGATGAATCACAACAAATTACATGTTGTTGATGATCGCATCACCGAACTCTGAGCACTTCAGCAAGGTTGCACCTTCCATCAGACGGTCAAAGTCATAAGTTACAGTCTTAGCAGCGATAGCGCCTTCCATGCCCTTCACTACCAGGTCAGCAGCTTCAGTCCAACCCAGATGACGCAGCATCATTTCGCCAGACAGGATCAGTGAACCAGGGTTAACTTTATCCTGACCTGCATATTTAGGAGCAGTACCGTGGGTAGCCTCAAACAGAGCAACACCATCACCGATGTTAGCGCCAGGTGCAATACCGATGCCGCCAACCTGCGCCGCCAAAGCGTCAGAAACATAGTCACCGTTCAGGTTCAATGTAGCGATCACATCGTATTCAGCCGGACGCAGCAGGATCTGCTGCAGGAATGCATCAGCAATCACATCTTTAATAATGATATCTTTGCCGTTGTTAGGGTTTTTGATTTTCACCCAAGGGCCGCCATCCAGCAGCTCGCCGCCGAAAGCTTCCAGAGCCAGTTCGTAGCCCCAGTCTTTGAATGAACCTTCGGTAAATTTCATGATGTTGCCTTTGTGAACCAGAGTCACAGAGGGACGATCATTCTGGATTGCGTACTCGATAGCTGCTTTAACCAAGCGCTCAGTACCCGCCTTAGATACTGGCTTAACACCGATACCACAATTCTCAGGGAAACGGATCTTAGTTACGCCCATTTCGTTCTGCAGGAATGAGATAACTTTCTTAGCTTCGTCAGAATCGCCTTTGAATTCGATACCCGCGTAGATATCTTCCGAGTTCTCACGGAAAATCACCATGTCAGTCAGTTCAGGCTGCTTAAGAGGGCTTGGCGTACCTTCGTAGTAACGAACAGGACGCAGACAAGTGTACAGGTCAAGCAGTTGACGCAGAGCAACGTTCAAAGAACGGATACCGCCGCCTACAGGTGTTGTCAAAGGACCTTTGATTGATACAACGTAGTCTTTTACCGCTTCCAGCGTTTCGTCTGGCAGCCATACGTCTTCGCCGTATACCTGAGTAGATTTCTCACCGCAGTACACTTCCATCCAAGAAATCTTCTTGTCGCCGCCGTAAGCTTTTTCTACAGCCGCATCCAGAACTTTCTTCATTGGTGGGGTAACGTCAACACCAATGCCGTCACCTTCGATGAATGGAATGATTGGGTTATTAGGAACGTTAAGGCTGCCATCGGCGTTTACTGTAATTTTTTGGCCGTCAGCAGGCACAACAATCTTACTTTCCATTTAGCTTCTCTCCTGGCCCTGTTAAACAGGGTTGGTGTTTTTAAAGTGGGGCCATCATAATGGATCGCCTCAAAGATTCAAAGCGCCTACCATGTCTCAGACTCGCCGTAAACACTCCAGTCAAAATCGACGCAAAAAGCAATCCCCCAAACGAGATACACCTGTTGCACCAAGAAAGATCGTTTTACTGAACAAACCATTTGATGTGTTATGTCAGTTCACTGATGACCAAGGTCGAAAGACGCTGGCCGACTACGTCAAAGAACCTAATGTTTACGCGGCTGGTAGGCTCGACAGAGACAGTGAAGGCTTGCTTATTTTGACCAATGATGGCGCACTGCAAGCTAAACTGACCCAACCTAAACGTAAAACCAGTAAAACTTATTGGGTTCAGGTCGAAAAAATCCCGGACGAAGCGGCGCTGCAGCAACTAAGAGACGGTATTGAGCTAAAAGATGGTATGACACTACCAGCCAAAGTGGAAAGAATGGAGGCACCTGATGTCTGGCCAAGGGTTCCCCCCATCCGCGAACGCAAATCGATTCCCGACTGTTGGTTATCTATTACCATTACCGAGGGCCGAAACCGCCAGGTGCGCCGTATGACCGCGGCAATCGGGCATCCAACGTTGCGGCTCATCCGCTACCGAATAGGCAATTGGACTATTGATGGTATTGCCAATGGCGAATATCGCGTCATTGAATAGGCGTACCGATAAGAAACTAATGGACAGAGAAACAAAGGAGCGGGTCTGATGTTTTTGCCGGAAGTCACTGTTGCATGTGTCATTACTTATCAAGATAAATTCCTGCTGGTGCAGGAATACAAACGCAACCAGCTGAAAATAAACAATCCTGCAGGTCATCTTGAACAGAACGAGTCACTGATAGAAGCCTGCCAACGCGAAGTGTTAGAAGAGACGGGCCTTGCTATATCGCCACACGGCTTCATTGGTAGCTATTTGGCACCTACGGCCGAACCTGGCAAGAGCTATCTAAGATTCTGCTTCTATTACGAATTTACCAATCCACCGCCCCAACACGAGCCACAAGATTCAGATATCGATAGTTGTGTTTGGCTGACTTATGAACAACTCAAAGTCGCATCAGCCCGTCACCGCAGCGATCTGGTCTTGAAATGCATTGACGACTTTAAGCGTGGCCAACGCGGCCCTCTCTCTTTGGTTCAGTATTGCCCAGACAAAAGCTAGGGCATGTTGAAAACGTTTGCTCCTATCCCAATCAGCATAAAAAAATAACCTGTCAGCGGGGGAAGTATGGGCAAGCACACTTCTCCGTTGCAGCCATTTGCAAGGCAACAACCATGGCTACACGACTGCGCCTTGAATTGAACTAGCCCAGGCTTCCTGGTTGACCATATCTTTATGCGGATTGGTATTAAACACACCACCCTAGCTGTGATAAAATCCCGCGCCTTTATTTAAGTTAGCGAATTAGCACAGCGTCCCAATCATGACAGATAACAGTCAAACCAAGGTTATCGTCGGCATGTCCGGCGGTGTAGACAGCTCCGTTTCAGCCTATCTCCTGCTTCAGCAGGGGTACCAGGTTGAGGGACTGTTTATGAAAAACTGGGAAGAGGACGACAACGACGAGTACTGCGCGGCAGCTGAAGATCTGGCTGACGCACAAGCCGTCTGCGATAAGCTCGGGATTGAGCTACACACGATCAACTTCGCCGCAGAGTACTGGGACAATGTGTTCGAGTACTTTTTAGCAGAGTACAAAGCAGGGCGAACCCCTAACCCAGACATCATGTGTAACCGGGAAATCAAGTTCAAAGCCTTCCTGGAGTTTGCAGCAGAAGAACTGGGTGCTGACTATATAGCAACAGGCCACTACGTCCGCCGCACAGATCGCGACGGACACTGGCAAATGCAGCGAGGTTTAGACACCAATAAAGACCAGAGCTATTTCCTCTACACGCTGGCCGAAAAACATATCGCCCAGACTCTGTTTCCTGTTGGTGAGTTGGAAAAGCCTGAAGTACGCCGCATCGCTGAAGAACAGGGCTTGGTGACAGCAAAGAAAAAAGACAGTACCGGGATCTGCTTTATTGGCGAGCGCAAATTCAGAGATTTCCTAGCCAAATATCTGCCAGCACAGCCAGGTGCCATTGTCACTGTGGATGGAGAAACCATAGGTGAACATCAGGGTTTGATGTACCACACTCTGGGTCAACGCAAAGGCCTGGGCATTGGTGGGTTAAAGAACAGTAATGACAACCCTTGGTATGTCGTAGATAAAGATCTGGAGCGAAACGAGCTGATCGTTGCCCAGGGCCACGACCACCCTCGCCTATTCAGTAACGGTCTGATCGCGGATCAACTGCACTGGGTGGACCGTAAAGGCCCGCAGGGCGAGCTTCGCTGTACCGTCAAAACCCGATATCGCCAAACAGACGTACCATGCGTACTGAAACGTACCGAAGAAGATAAAATCGAAGTCATCTTCGATGAACCGCAAGCTGCGGTAACCCCAGGACAGTCTGTCGTAGTCTATCTTGAGGATGTTTGCCTTGGTGGCGCAATTATTGATTCACCGATCAGGGATTAGAGGAGTAGAGGTTGAGTACACCACTGATAGATCAAGTACTGAGTTTTTCCGGTATCTGCCAGGCAACGGCGCTGGTTCAGCAGATTGCAAAAACCGGCCAAGCTGACAGTGATGCATTGCAAAACACACTCAAGAGTATCCTGATCACAGATCCAAGAAGCACCGAAGAGGTGTTTGGTGGTACAGCAAACTTAACCTTGGGTATCAATACCTTGGTTAACCAATTGAATCCTACGGGTGACTCGAAAGATGCTGAGCTAACCCGTTACGTGGTTAACCTGCTAAGCCTTGAACGCAAGGTGGCGCAGCAGCGCGGACTGATGTCGATGCTGGGCGAGCGTATTACTCAGGTAAAACGCCAGATAGAGCACACCAACGAACTTGACTCTCAAGTGGTGCGAAGCCTTGCAGCCATATACAGCGATCTTATCAGCCCGCTTGGTCCGCGTATTCAGGTCTCTGGCTCACCGACCTACCTGAAACAGGACCTCTGTCAAAACCAAATCCGTGCCGCATTGCTGGCTGGCCTGCGTGCCGCCGTATTGTGGCGTCAGGTTGGGGGCAAACGCCGCCACCTGTTATTAAGTCGTAAGAAAATATTGGACACAGCCCGTTACCTGAAAACTCAGGTAATTTAACTCTTTAGCAGGAGCAAACATGCAACTATCCAGTTTAACTGCCATCTCTCCCGTTGATGGTCGCTATGGCAGCAAAGTCTCTGCATTGCGCGGCATCTTCAGTGAATTTGGCCTGGTAAAGTATCGCGTTACCGTTGAGGTTCGCTGGCTACAGAAGCTGGCAGCTACCGCAGAAATCGCTGAAGTACCCGCATTTTCTGACGAAGCCAACGCCCTGCTTGATGCTATCGTTGCCAACTTCAGTGAAGAAGACGCACTACGCGTAAAAGAGATTGAACGTACCACTAACCACGATGTGAAAGCGGTTGAGTACTTCCTGAAAGAAAAAACAGAAGCCCTGGACGAACTGGCCAAAGTCAGCGAATTCATCCACTTTGCCTGTACTTCAGAGGACATCAACAACCTGTCACACGGCTTGATGATGATGGAAGCCCGTGACCAGGTGTTGGTACCTATGCTCAATGAGCTAACCGGCGCGGTGAAAGCGTTGGCATTTGAGTACAAGAGCGTGCCTCTGATGTCTCGAACTCACGGCCAGCCAGCCTCTCCGTCAACACTGGGCAAAGAGATGGCAAACGTATACATCCGTATGCAGCGTCAGATCCAACAGATCGAAGCGGTTGAGCTGCTTGGTAAGATTAACGGCGCTGTCGGTAACTACAACGCGCACCTGTCCGCCTACCCAGAGCTGGACTGGCACAAATTCTCTGAAGAGTTTGTTACCAGCCTCGGTCTGACCTGGAACCCTTACACAACTCAGATTGAACCGCACGACTATATCGCTGAGATCTTCGACGCAATCGCACGTTTCAACACAGTGCTTATCGATTTCGACCGTGATATCTGGGGTTACATCGCGCTGGGTCACTTCAAGCAAAAGACCATCGCCGGTGAAATCGGTTCTTCAACCATGCCGCACAAGGTTAACCCAATCGACTTCGAAAACTCTGAAGGTAACCTCGGCATCGCAAACGCTTTGTTTGACCACCTGGCCGCTAAGCTGCCTATCAGCCGCTGGCAGCGTGACCTGACAGACTCAACCGTACTGCGTAACCTGGGTGTGGGCGTTGCCCATGCGGTTATCGCTTATCAGGCAACGCTGAAAGGTATCAGCAAGCTGCAAGTAAATGAGCAGAATCTGCTGGACGAGTTGGACCAGAACTGGGAAGTATTGGCAGAGCCAGTACAAACAGTTATGCGTCGTTACGGTATCGAAAAGCCTTATGAGAAGCTTAAAGAACTGACCCGTGGCAAGCGTGTTGACCAACAGGCAATGGCCGACTTTATCGATAATCTGGAACTGCCAGACAGCGTGAAAGTTGAGCTGAAAGCAATGACACCGGCAAACTACATTGGCCGTGCAATCGCCTTTGTTGACGATCTGGCGTAATCTGCAGCCAAACTAGCTAAACTCAAGAAAGCCACCGCTAAGTCGGTGGCTTTTTTATATACAGGACGTATGGTATGTAGCGGGTGCATGGTACCCAAAACACTTCGTGGGGCATGCAAACGCACAGGAGCGACGATTTATGTCGAAGGTAAACAGATGCCATATACCCTGAACTTGGATCTTGAAGACTTCATGGCCAATTATTGGCAGAAAAAACCACTGTTAATCAAACAGGGATTCGTCGAATTTGAAGATCCGATAGACGAGAGCGACCTTGCAGCGCTGGCGCAGGAAGATGAAGCCGATAGTCGGCTGGTCAGTCACACTGACGGTACACAATGGCATGTTGCCCATGGCCCCTTCGATAACTTCGAGCATCTAGGCGATTCTCAGTGGAGCCTGCTGGTACAGGGAGTCGACCATTGGATCCCGGATGCTGCAGAGCTGATTCGCCCATTTCAGTTTATTCCGCAGTGGCGTATCGATGACCTGATGGTCAGTTTTTCCATGCCCGGTGGTGGCGTGGGGCCGCATCTGGACCAATATGACGTATTCATTGTTCAGGGCAAAGGTAGGCGTCACTGGCGGGTTGGTGCGCAGCAAGAGACACAATCCCACTGCCCTCACCCAGATCTTTTACAAGTGAAAGCCTTTGAAGCGATTATTGATGCAGAACTAGAACCTGGCGACATCCTGTACATCCCACCAGGTTGCCCTCACGAAGGCTATGCAAACACACCCGCTCTGAACTATTCGATAGGCTTTAGAGCCCCCAGCGAACGTGAGCTTTTCAGTGGCCTCGCTGACTATTTGATCGATCACGATTTGGGTAACCGAAGGTTTTCAGATCCATCCAGAGCAACCTATGGCAACCACTGCGGCAAGGTCAACGAATCTGACATTGCGCAGCTTAAAGCCATGCTGCAATCCATTATCGATGATGAGTCATTGCTACGAGCAAGCCTATTGCAGCAACTTTCTACGCCCAAGCGCGAACTCAGTCTTGATCCCATCGAGGGTGTTTTAACCAATTCTGATGTCATCCAGTTTCTGGAAGATGGTGGTGAACTCACTTGGGTATCGGGCGTTCGCAGGCTCTATACCCTGGGTACTGGCCTCTATGTAAATGGCGAGAAGTTAGACGCTGGTTTGGCCGAAAACGATATGGAGCTCCTGGCCGACAATACAAACCTTGGCTTGGCTCAACTGAAACAGGCATCGGATTTATCACTTTTTGCTGAAGTAATAACTACACTTACTCAACAAGGGTTACTTTTTAGCATGACTGAATGAGTAGTTTTACTATCCGGCAGGTATGTTGGAACGATGCAGCTGAGGCGCTGAAGCGGGTCAGATATCAGGTATTTTGTTGCGAATGGCGCATCCCAGAAACGTTAGAATTTGATCAACATGATCCCGTTGCTTTTCACGTGTTGGTTGAAGATGAAGAGAGCAATCCGCTGGCAACCGGGCGGCTACTGCCGAATGGCGATTTGGGCAGAATTGCCGTTGTGATCCCCGCTCGCGGAAAAGGCATAGCCAAAGCAGTACTTAATCAACTGCTTAATATCGCACGCAATGAACAGATGGAAACGGTGTTTATCAACAGTGCTCTAGAGTCCATAGACAAGTTTAAGATGCAGGGGTTCCTGCCAGTCACAAGAGTATTTATGGAAGCGGGGGTACCCAGGCAACGCCTCAAGTGCAGGCTCGGTCGACTGACCGAGCTTGATCAATCAGAGCAGCATCATTAGCTCGCCGTAGGCTCGTTTGCCCATAAAGCTTGGTTATCATACATCTGAGCTAACCCTTCAGCGCGACTAATCAACATTCCAGCAAACTCTTTTTGGGTTTTATCCGCATTAGGACCTTGTTGGATGATCTGTTCGGCTTGCATCTGCCAACGCAAACCAAAGTAACGTAACACTTCCCGTGCCGAATCTGCAGCACCCGCTTCGACATGATCTGAAGGCAAATCACCGCTGATTACCCAAACTGTCTTTGCTGGCTTGTCGGCCGTCTCAATCTTCCAAACAGATACCAGCGGCGGCAGGTAACGACTCTCTTTCTCCAACACGCGTGCCGGTATAATGCCTTTGGATGCCAGGTGTTTCTGTGCCTTTTGAAACTGTTCTCTAACCCACCCTTGCAGGGCTTCTCTATTATCTTGTTGTTCTGACATCTCAGACTCCCTTAAAAATCGCCCTCACCTTATGCCAGCAAGCGTTAGACTGCAAGTGACCCACCCTTTATGTAAAGACTTTATGACAGCGACTCTCGGCTGTTTAAGTGGGTGTAGTGGCTGCTTTCCACCAGCAGTGATATGGTTCACATATTCGCGGCCATGAGGGAAAACACGTGTCTTTTTTTGATTCCGAAGCATTCGATAACCATGAAGAAGTTGCCTATTTCAGTGATGCTGAAACAGGCCTGAAAGCGATTATCGCAGTTCACAGCACCACGCTTGGACCTGCTGTAGGTGGTTGCCGCATGTGGCGTTATGACGATGATGCAGCTGCTTTAAGGGATGCATTGCGCCTCAGCCGGGGAATGACATACAAAAACGCGATAGCTGACGTAGGTTTTGGTGGCGGCAAGGCCGTTATCATTGCAGACCAATCGATGAAAACGCCTGAAATGATGCAGGCATTTGGCCGCGCAGTAGCCAAAATTGGTGGCCGCTACTATACTGCGGAAGACGTAGGTATTTCCCCCACTGATATTGGCGAAGTGTCAAAAGAGACAGAGTTTGTAGCCGGACTTGAGCATACCAGCGGGGATCCGTCCCCCTTCACTGCCCTGGGCACATTTGTGGGCATTCAGGCGTCAGTTAAACATTTGACTGGCAGCGATAGCCTCGAAGGAAAGCGTGTCGCGGTGCAAGGTGTTGGTCACGTGGGATATTACCTATGTGAACACCTCAAAAAGGCGGGTGCAGAATTGATGATTTGCGATATCAACCAGTCGTACTTGGACCGTGTCGTGGAAAATCTGGGAGCCACTGTTGTCGGTATTGACGAGATCTACGACCAGGATGTCGACATTTATGCCCCTTGTGCATTGGGAGCAACCATCAACGCAAATACTTTACCGCGCCTAAAAGCCAAGATCGTAGCTGGCTGCGCCAATAACCAGCTGGCCACGCCGGAAATGGACCAGGCTTTGACAGATGCAGGTATTCTCTACGCACCTGACTACGTTATTAACGCTGGCGGTATCATAAATATCTCGTTCGAACGCGACGGTTATTGCGCCGACAAAGCCACCGAAAAAGTTGAGCGCATCTATCATACCTTGAGCGATATTTATCAGCGCGCCTCAAAAGAGAACACGCCAACAGGGATCCAAGCAGATCGGCTGGCTCGCGAGATTCTGGCTAAAGGCTAAGCTAAATGAACAGGAATAAACCGAGGCAATGCCTCGGTTTATTTTTTGTTTATCCTTATTGAGTTATATCATTGTGTTAATACCTGGATATCGGCATCTTCCACGCCGCGCATATCTTCGGGAGATTTAAGTCTGTGCATAGGCTCAGCAAAACAACATCAAGGAACAACGGATACTTGTGGTTATGGATAGCCTGCCTCTCCATCGCCTGTGTTGCTGCTGCGCTTCATTTCTACGCGAAGCAGATCGAACAGGACAACCGTCTGTCCCAAGAGCGCAAGATTCTGCAACTTCTGGTGAGCAATGTTAAAGAGGATCTGGCTCACTCGATTTCAGACACTGATTTCCTGCAAAATCAGATTGCGAATATCGTGCAGTTACCTGTTGAGCCGTCAGTAAAGTTGCGTGATATTCAAACATTGCTTTTTCAGTTTGCTACCCGTAACCCACGCTACTATCAAGCCGGCTTTATTGACGACCTTGGTCAGGAAATTGTTCGTGTACAGAACGAGCAGAATGGCAGCAAAATTGCCACCGGTTCGCATATAAAAAGCAAACACAACCGTCCATTTATCAACACGCTAAGACGACTTCAAGCTGGTCAGGTCTACATTTCCCGTTTCGATTTCAGCCTCATAGATGGGCAGATAGTGCATCCATTTCACCCGGTTATTCATTTCGCAATGCCAGTATTTGACCAGAGCAAGATCTACCATGGTGCCATTGTTGTGACTCTTGATGGTCAACAGCTTAAAAACCGCTTAGCCCAGGTTGGAAAAGCGTCTGAAGCGGTGCTTAGCTTTGTAAACGGTGAAGGGTTATGGCTGTTTGGCGAAGACACGGAACAGGAAAGCACACGAAGTGACCAGCTCGGTACTATTTGGCCCATGCCAGTGCGAAATAGTCGTGGGATAGCGAAGGGCAATAAGAAGCTCTACCTGCATGATGTGCTCAATTACAAGAATCTGAGCCCAACTCAGAAGTTACCACCAATGCTCCTGGAAGAGTCGTTCTTTAAAGTTGTCTCAACGTTGCCGTTGGCTGAACTGACACCACACGCCAATCAACGGAAGAAAATTGGTTTGCCGATATTTATTGGTCTATTGCTGGCAGCAGTAGTGCTTGCTGTACGTTGGCAAAGAGTGAGCCAAAAGGACCGCAACAGTGTTACGCAGATGGCTCGATTGGCCCAGATTATCTCTGAGAGTCAGGAGATCATCTGCCTGACTGACAAGCAGGGTATTATTCGCTACGTGAATCCAGCCTTTGAGTCGCTTACCGGTTACCAGAGTGAAGAGTGTATCGGCCAGCCTGTGAGCCTTTTAAAGTCCGGGTATCATAACGATAGTTTCTACAAACGGCTTTGGACGCGTCTCAACGCCGGAGAAAACTTCCAATCCATATTCGTAAACCGACGTAAAGACGGCTCTGTTTACTATGAAGAGAAAGTGATCACGCCATTCAAGAGTCACAATGATGATCACGAAACTTATTACTTCTCTTCTGGACGGGATATCACCGAAGCTAAGCAACTACAAAGCCGCACCAAGCAACTGAGTTACCTGGCACAGCATGACAGCCTTACCGGTCTGGCTAATCGGCCATTGATGGAAGATGCGATAAACAATGCCTGTGAACGTCAGATAGATGCCAGTCTGGTTCATATTGATCTTGACGATTTCAAGAAGTTTAACAACCTTCATGGCCATGCAAACGGCGACAAACTGCTTATCCAGGTGGCAGCCAGGATACGAGAGGTCCAACAGGAAGGTGACACGCTTGCCAGATTAGGCAGTGATGAGTTTACCCTACTGGTGTCGAGAGCTTTGAATGAAGCGGAACTATCACGACTGGCAGAACGGGTAAAAACGGCCTTTTCGGAGCCCTATCAAGATGCCAGTTACGCCTACACACTGACCGCAAGCATAGGCGTTGCAACACTGAGAGAGTGTGGGTTCGTCTCTGACACCTGCCTGGGCAAAGCGTTAGAACGTGCCACTGAAGCAAAAGCGCAAGGCGGCAACCGTGTCAAAATGGGTAAGCAAGCTTAACCATGAGAATCAAGTAAGTAAGCTCAGTTCAAGTAGACAGCTTCTAGCTTTAAAAGTGGCTGGCCCGAATGAAACAGGGTCATGCTCTGGCCAGTAATTTTATAGCTATCCACAAGGCCAAGCGCATCAAGGAATGCTTTTTCAGCATTCATGCCGCCACTTGGACAGGCGCGTTTGGTGCCACCAATGCTGTGCAGGCGAATACTGGAGTCGTCCACCTCATATTGGGCAAAGTAACGATTACAGCCAGCAAACCCATGCGCGCGCGCCTCAGCCCCCAGAACAACATGAATCTCCAGCTTGCTTTCGCCAGCGGTCACTTCCATACCATCAATAGTAAGAAGCTTCCAATAAGTGCCCGTTATCGTCGGCTCAGCAAATTTTTCTTCGCAACTGGCAACGCCTGAAGTCTCAATAAAACCATCAATCTGCCAGCGCTCATCCCCCCCCTCTTCCCCGGGTGTCGTTACAATGGTTGCTTCAACTCCAACCACCATAGGCTCTGCGGGCTCCTTGATAGCATCAAGGTAGGCTTTCTCCAGCGCCAAACTGTCAGCTCGCTGTAACACTGGTAATTTTAACTGTGAATGGCACTCAATCAGGTTTCCAGCATCTGCCATATAGCGAAATACACCGGTAATAGGCATTGGATGGTGGTAAAGGTGATCTTCCGTTGACACTAATGTCAGTTTTTCAGTGGAGGTTGGGTCAAACCAAATCAAGCCACCCTGCTCAGGTTCTGCCAACAGCACATATTCTGTACCCAGTAACTTAACTGCCACCCCCGTACTCTCATCCACCTTTTGCCAACGACCAAAGCGCTGCGCAACAATTCGGTCCTCATCCAACAGTCTCACTAATACCTGATAGACACCGTCTGGGCGTATAGTCACCGACATCTGCTTGGCCTGACAGGCAACACAGGTCATAGCGCCTGTATAGGATTCTGTGCTGCTCAGAGTAAGAGGAGGCTCTGGCTCAGTTGTGGGCTCAATTATGGGGTCAGCGGCAGGCTCTGAAATCATGGCAGGCCCCTCAGGCACTTTATCGGCATCACTGCTACTGGGTAATTGTTCTGTTTTTGCGGGCTCTTCAGAAGGACAGCCGAGTAGACTCGTAGCCGCTACCAGCAGGCACAACCACTGACTCATACTCACCATAAACACCTCCCGGGTTATCCTATATCACACCAAAGGTCAGGCAGATGTGATCCATCGGTTGACGATGCGTTGCACAGAAGGAAAAGCAAAACTCTCTTTTGCAGCTTCCTGTTTACTTAGCCAACGGAAGCCAGAAATATCGTCATGGGCCGACAGTTCAGGCAAACTATCCAGGGTCAATGAGAACACAGCATCAACCGTACAGTACTCTACACCTGAATATTGATAGCGATTAGACACAGAGCTCAGATAGCCGAGGGATTCAGGTGAAACCTGTAACCCCAACTCCTCTTCAAGTTCTCTGCATAACGCTTGTTCCATCGACTCATCTGCATCGACAAACCCTCCTGGAAGGTCGAGCATGCCTAACGAAGGCGCCTTGCCTCTAATTGCAAATAAAAAACGATCCTGATGACAGATCAGGGCACCGACAGCACAGGCTACATTATGAAAGTAAATAAAACCGCAACCACCACAGCGCCAAGCTTTTCCTTCCACTACAGCGATGTCGTCGCTTTGACACTGAGGGCAATGCTTCCAGAGTTCACCATCAATCTGAGGTTTGCTCATGGCTGAAGGCCCCAGTCAGTCACTTCAAACACTAAGCCTTCATTGCAGCTGTCATCACCTGGCAAATAGCCAACATACGTGTCCAACAGCAGACCAAATCGCCCCTCCACATCGACCACAGCCAATGAAAAGTCAGAATGTTTGTTATGAGGCAACGCACTGCTTGCTTCGCTAATCAGGGAGGGGATGATGTCATTGCGACATTTAAGCAGTGGGCTTTCCTGGCACAACCAGATCCAACTTTCCCCACATTGAGGCCATTCGATCTGTCTTAACCAAAGGTCTAACTGCTCTAATCGTGACGTATGCCGATAATGGAAAAAAGCAAAGTGGGCTTTATCTTCAGCGTCATCACTGTCTGGTTCCGGCCACGGCCAACTGGCCACCAGTTCCGCCATGCCCTCACCAGCCATTTTGGGAGACTGGATCAGCGCAGCGGCTAAAGGTAGCGACGTTAACGCTTTTACCCAAGTGGGAAAATATTCAGGGATATGCTGCTCGCATAACACAAGGCGCTCACCTGCTGTTACATCCATCGCTCAACTCCTGCTACGGTCGTAATCCCTACGCCAGCAAATCGTTAATCAAATTCCATACGAACACAAGGGGCTCATGCAAAAATTGGTTATAGGATGCACAATCGCATGTCCTGATTAAACACATCTGTCTGGTAACCACCAAAAGGCTCAAACCCAAACTTTCGATAAAAACCAACCGCACGCTCGTTGGTAGCCTGCACTCCGCCCATCAACACCAAAGAACTAGCGCCTAAGGATTTCACATACTCAATGACCAAAGGCATCACTGCAGATGCCAGGCCCTGACTCTGCATATCGTCCGCAACAGAGGGCGCGAAGCTGACGTCCCGACCCGGTGTCAGCTCAATCCCCTGCGCTGAAAAGCGTTCACATTCATGTGGAAAGTGCTCACACTCCAAAATGAAATACCCCTTAACCTCACCCGAAGCATTACTTACCACCAGTCGTTTAGCGCTATCTTGCGAACGAGAAACCAGCTCTCTGGCGTATTCTGCATTTAGGGGATGAGGACCAAATCTGCGTCGGGTTTCCTCACCCAAAGCGTCAAAATATCGACCAAGGGACTCCCCATCATCGGCACTCAATAATCTTAGGCAAACCACTTCACCGTTCCTGAGCTGAATTGATTTATTCATTACCTACGATCGCCCACTTCTGATTAGAGTTTTTAGATAAACTTTTGAATAAAGGTTCGCGTTAATCTTCACAGGGGCTTTGAGGCAAACGGTCATCACACACATACACCTCAGAGAAGTAGTCCAACCAAGCATTCTTTGACGCTTCTGTTGGCGCTTCTACCCACTTGCGAGACAATACATAAAACGCATCATTCCCAGAAACCGATAAATGGAAGCTAAATCTTGCAACCTCTGATTCAGAGTCGAGACAAGAGGTCTGCCACAGCATCTCTGTGTATCCATTGCGTACAACGGTATCAAACAGCTTGGAGCTGAAGCTGTTGCAGGCTTGCTCCAACTTCTGATCGTGAAACGCACGATACTTTTCTAAATCACCCCGTTTTTGCTTAGGGAAGGTGACGACTTCGAGCACATCTTTTTTGCCCACTCGCCCCCAGGTGACCCTTTTAGCATCAGGGTAAATATGCGTGAATCGCTCCCATGAGCCTTCTGGCAGCGGCATGGGCTGAAACAAACTCTCACCCTTGTACTTCACTTCTTCTTCATCCGTATTGCTACATCCAGCCAATGCCAACACTGCACAAGCTGCAACAGAGAGTTGCTTTATATCCATAATTTGCTGAATTAACCAGATCGCGCCTGTTCACAATGGCGCCAGTATAGGGGGAGGCGAATAAATTAACCACGATAGAGAAGTGAATCCGGGATATGCATGCAACTCTGCACATGCTTAGCCAGAATTTAAAGGTAATTAGAAATAGTCAGTTTTCCGGTATGGCAATGGAATACAGCCTTCGACCTCTTCCCGGTGCAGCATCTTTGCGATAACGATGCGCTGCCCTTCGATCCTATCTTCGGAAACCACTTCACACAGGTAGACGCCACAGGCATTTTTAACCGCGGGAATGCCCCACTCAGTCATCTCCAACGCCTCTTCTTCCTGCCAATGAATATCAGACGCCAACTGCTTTTGTTGGCTACCGCCAAACATTTTCGCCACTGGCACCTGACACTCCGACAGAACACTGAGCGTAAAGCGGCTGTCATCCAGCAAGCGATCAGTAACGTCTGAGTTTCCCGGCAGTGAAAGTACTAGGTGGTCTGTTTCTACCTGGGTAAACCAAGCGATCGACATCCCCTCAGAGTCCGCTACATCGCCTCTACAAACCACAGATACGCCGTTAAAAAACATCGCTTTGCCCTGTGATGGTGAAAAAGTGAACATGAAGCTAAGGGATTTCAATCGGGTTTGCTTTGATCTGGATAGCATCGCTGTTCACTTATTGACCACTTATCTATGAATAGCTGTCCGTGCATCAGATTTTTTGTTAACCATTTCGATGAAATTACGCACATTCTACCCATTTCAAAACTGGCTAAATTCACCAAAAGTTAACCTTACTTACCTATCAAAATAGCTTCTTTTTATTTATGTTATTGATTTAATTAGACTCTATAACCTGGCATGTTTTATGTACCTATACTCTTTAATGTCAAAACCGCCAGCTATGAGAAGGAAAGCACATGGCCGTGAAACTAGAAGATCGACCTATCGATACGCTACGCCAGGAAGTGATTGACCAATTAATCATGAACTACGGACATGGCGAACTATCGCTGGAGGCGTTTGAACGTCGCCTGGATATCGCAATGCAAACCACCTCCCATGAAAAGCTGGTTGAGCAAGTGGCGGATCTTCAATTAGCAGTGAACAAAGAGTACGTCGACGAGAAGCAACAGCAGATGGGAGTGAAACTGTCACCGTTGGAAACTAAAGCCAACGATTACATGATCAGCCTGTTTGGTGGCAACGACGTTTCGGGCCCTCGCCCGATAGCCAGAACCACCTGGGTGGTGGATATTTTCAGCGGCGCAGACATTGACCTCACCGACGCAGTGTTCCCTCAGGGTGAAGTACGATTTCGAATGTTTAACCTGTTCTCCGGCACCGATTTCTACGTACCGGAAAACGTCAATGTCATCACCCGGATGTTCAGTATATTTGGCGGTGTAGATTGTCGTATCACCTCAACACCTGAACCTAATGCGCCAACCATCATTGTTGAAGGTATAGCCATTTTCAGTGGTATCGATATCAAGGTGAAAAAGTCACTGAAAGAGCGCTTCATAGGTTTTGCTGAGCAGTTTAAGAAGCTGTTACGTTCTGAATAGATCCAAGAACCCTAGTTTCTGGAAATGTGAAATGGCCTGCCGTTTGGTTTCGGTGGGCCAGACTCACCAAAGCCCTCTTCCACCTGTTCCTCCGATCGTTCCATCGAATGAGGCGACGACTGCTTCCAAAGGTCGCCGATCAGTTCATCGTCAGAATTCACTTCAACGTCAGTCAATTCGGAACCAGCTTGCTCAGGTGCGGATGACTCCTGTTCCCAACTGTAGCGCTTCTCCTTCGGTTTTGGATCCCAACGCCAGAACATGATTGCAGACAGCAAGCCACCAATACCACCAAACAAATGATACTCAAACGAGATCCCTGGCTCTCTTGGGAAGATGGTCATCAGCATACCGCCGAACATAAAAAACGCTATCATCATCAAACCGATGGAGCGCTTGTCTCGCCGGAACAAGCTCACAAAAAACAGATAGAAGAAGATGCCGTGAGTCAGGCCACTTGCACCGAAATGATAGCTCTCACGCCCCCAGAACCAGACGCCAAGCCCAGATAAGATCCAGACGATCCCCAAGACCCACCACCGAGACCTTGGATACCCGTAAATCAAAGCAGGCATCAAGATCATCAGCCCGATACTGTTTGCGGAGATATGAGCAACAGAGCCATGAATAAGTGGACCGGTTAACACACCGATCAAGCCAGTCAGCTCTCCGGGATAAACGCCTAATCCACGCAGTTGCCAGCCAAATGCCCACTTTCCCAGTTCCAGAAACCAGAGAAACATGACAAACAGGGTGGTGGCCCAAATGGCACTTTTTAGCTTTTTAATATCACGCATAGTTTAAAGATTGGGGCAGTTTGCAAACTTGCAAGCCAACCCCCGCTAACTTGGTAGTTGCCACTAGGGAACAAGACCTGAAATGATCTGTCTTTATTTCAGTTCCAGAATTCAGACCACGCCTGATTTCACTATCAAAAGGTATTGAAACCCGAGCGCATAATTGCGTTCGTTTTATGGAGAGTCGTATGACGGAAAAAGAGAAGATGTTAGCTGGCCAACCCTATGACGCTTGGGATGAAACGCTATTAGCAGAAAGAATGCGTGCCAAGTCGCTCTGCCACAAGTTCAATATGGCCGATCCCACCGATCTGCCAGCTCGCATGGCAATAATGGCAGAGCTGGTCAATCTCAAGGGCAAGGCCCATTTCGAGCCGAACTTCTTCTGTGACTACGGTTACAACATCACTGTTGGTGACAACTTCTACGCCAACCACAACCTGACCATTTTGGACGTATGCGAAGTGGTGATTGGTGACCATGTTCTATTTGGTCCTCATGTCATGATTGCTGGCGGGGCTCACCCCACCGACCCAGAGCAGCGTAAACATACTGAATACGGTGCTCCTATCAGGATTGGTGATAACGTTTGGGTCGGCGGTAATGTCTCTATCATGCCGGGGATCACTATCGGCGATAATTGCGTCATCGGTGCTGGTAGTGTTGTCACTAAGAATATCCCCGCCAACAGCATCGCCGTGGGCAACCCTTGCCAAGTGAAAAAGTCGGTATAGCGCAGCAATAACTGCGCTTATTGCCTGGTCTTCGCCGGAAACAGCCATACAGATAGAAGAAAGTGCGCCACCATGGCGGTGATAATGGCATTGAGCGGTGCGATACTGAGTATCCCCTGTTCCGGCGACAACACGGAAACGGTGATAGCCAACGCCCAGGCGATCATGGCCGCCCAGTTAATCGACTTAAAATGATATTGGCTCGGCTCAGGATAATGTCTGCGACAGCGTAGATAAAAATCGCCGATAATAATGCCGCCTATCGGTGGCAAAGAGACACTTAAAAACACCAGCCAATCGACAAAGTTGTTGTAAAGCCACTCAGCCAGCAAGGTGCCAACTACGCCCGCAGCGATCACCAAATGAACGCGCTTTAATCCGGTCAAATTGGCTAATCCCAGGCCTGCGGCATACAGCGCGTTATCATTCGTGGTCCAGATATTCAGCACTAACAAAAAGATCCCTGCACCCAGCAATCCCTGTAAAGCCAATACCTCAGCGATATCTGAGAGCCCTGTTGAAATGGCGCCTATGGCACCAAACAGAAACATCAAACTGTTGCCAAAGGTGAAGCCGATAATGGTCGCTGTCACACCTATTTTGCGCGTTTTAGCATACCGAACGAAGTCCGGTGTCAGTGTGGCACCACTGATAAACGAGCCCACGGCCAATGCGATGCCAACAGCAAAGGTCAGCGTCTTTTCGGGCTCAATCGCCATCAACGCTTCCAAGCCACCCGGCGTATCCGCGATGGCTGTACCAACAGAGGTTAACCCTAACAGCAAAATGGCCGGCACGGCGATAACACTTAACCACTCAATCGCCTTAAACCCGACTACTACGGTGTAGGTCATCACCAAACCACCACCAATAATCAATGGCAGGTTCGGCACATCTACAAACTTATTTATCGGGTAAGCGAACATGGCAACCCCCACACCGAACCAGCCGATCTGGGTAAAAGCCAACATAAACGAAGGCAACTTTGAACCCATCACGCCAAATGCATAACGGGACAACAGGTGGGTTGAGAGGTTGGTTTTAGCAGCGGCGTAACCCAGCAGCGCGCCATACACACCCAGGATCAAATTACCCAGCAGAATCACCACAATCAAATCAGGCCATAACTGAAATCCCTGACCCAACTTGCCACCTGTCCACATAGAAGCAGCAAAGAAGGTAAAACCCAGCATCACTGCGGACATCGAAATCAGCCCGCGACGAGCCCCCTCAGGTACCGGCTGCAGGGAAAAATCCTCGTGACTTGCGGCGTAATCAGCCTCGTCGGATGCAATTGATGCTTGCTTTGGATCTGTCGCCATCATTCCCTCGTTTATCAGCGGGTTTTCATACTATTAAGACGAAAACAAACCATGACTGAAATCTACTTCATGAGCACCATTTGGTAGATTCAGGTGAGTCTGTGCAGGTGTCGTTTGTGCAATCACTTTGCCTCGACGCAGCACCGCCAGCCGCGCGGGACGCAATTGGATCGCTTCGATCGGGCTGCGGGCCTGCAGCAAAACCATGTCGGCATAACATCCTGGCTTAAGACCATAACCGTCCAACTGTAATACGTTGGCACCTGCTTGCGTTACTGCGTCAAATGCCTGTGTCATCCCCTCAAGGCTGGTCATTTGAGCAACATGCAGACCCATATGGGCCACTTCCAACATGTCGTGACTGCCAAGGCTGTACCAGGGGTCCATCACGCAGTCATGGCCAAATGCCACATTAATACCAGCGTTAATCATCTCAGGTACGCGTGTCATGCCTCGCCGTTTTGGATAGGTGTCGTGCCGGCCTTGCAACGTGATATTGATTAGTGGATTAGCCACCGCGTGCACACCCGCTTCTCGGATCAAAGGCAGTAGCTTGCTGACGTAGTAGTTATCCATCGAGTGCATGGAAGTGAGGTGTGAGCCCGTTACCCTGCCCTGCAATCCCAGGCGCTGGGTTTCATACGCCAGGGTTTCAATATGACGAGAATGCGGATCATCGCTTTCATCACAATGCATATCTACCTGCAGGTTTCGCTCCGCGGCGATCTCACACAATAATCGGATAGACTCAGCACCGTCTGCCATTGTGCGTTCGAAATGGGGAATGCCACCGACCACATCGACGCCCTTATCTAACGCGCGCTTCAGATTATCAACGGAGTTTTTATAACGAAGGTAGCCATCTTGAGGAAACGCCACTAACTGCAGATCAAGGTAAGGTTTTACCTCTTCTCGCACTTCCAGCAGAGCATCAACGGCCAGCAGGGAATCATCGCAGATATCGACATGGCTGCGAACGGCCAGCGTTCCCTTTGCTATCGACCATTGGCACATGCGCAGCGCACGCTCTTTAATCGCATCAAAGGTCAGTTGCGGCTTAAGCTCACCCCACAATGCGATCCCTTCGAGCAAGGTACCACTTTGGTTCAGGCGCGGCTGACCAAGGCTGAGTGCCGAATCAAGATGAAAATGGCTATCTACAAACGGCGGACTTACCAGATAACCGTTTCCATCCACTTCTTCCTGCGCAGAATCATTAATGCCTGCAGCAATGGCCTGGATACGCTCATCTTTAATGGCAATATCGACGCCTTGCGTGCCATCTGGAAGGTTGGCATTGCGAATGATCAAATCGTACATATCGACGTCACTTATCCTTTTGAAGACGTCCTAGAACCGCTTCTATGCAACTGATTTCACGTTGATTTGGCTGAACTATGACGTGCAAATTGTCTTAAGCATAGTTGATCTTCAAGCCTTAACTTTACAAATTATTTGAAGTTATCTGCGCGCTTACACACATTTTTACTGTGGTTTTATTGTTATAACGAGCCATCGACAGCGAAATTAGGAAGGAAGTCTCGTGTACAGCAGTTTTAATCACCCACAGCCTGATGCCAATGGTTACTTTGGACAGTATGGTGGCAGCTTTATCCCACCCCAGTTACAAACCATTATGGATGAGATAACCAAAGCCTATCTCACCATCCGTCAGGAACCGGACTTCCTCAGCGAACTCGCTCGTCTCTACAAACACTTTGTTGGACGCCCCAGCCCGATTTTTCACGCACAGAATCTGTCGGAAAAATACGGCGCAGACATCTACCTGAAACGGGAAGACCTAAACCACACTGGCGCTCACAAAATCAATCACTGTTTGGGCGAAGCTCTTCTTGCCAAGAAGATGGGCAAAACTAAACTCATCGCCGAAACGGGTGCTGGCCAACATGGTGTTGCTTTGGCGACTGCGGCGGCACTGGTTGGATTGAAATGCGACATCTACATGGGCGAAGTCGATATCGCCAAAGAGTATCCAAATGTGGTTCGTATGCGGATTTTAGGAGCAACTGTGATCCCAGCCACCCACGGCCTGAAAACATTGAAGGAAGCCGTTGATGCCGCGTTTGAAGCCTACATGCAGGATCCCGTAAACCAGTTCTATGCCATTGGCTCAGTGGTCGGCCCGCACCCCTTCCCGATGATGGTTAGAGACTTCCAGTCGGTGATCGGTAACGAGGCCCGCGAACAATTCCACGAAATGAATAACAAACATCCAGACCACCTGGTTGCCTGTGTTGGTGGTGGCTCAAATGCGATGGGGCTGTTTAGCGCTTTCCTGTCTGACTCCGTGATGATGCATGGTGTCGAGCCTGCGGGTCGTGATTTGGAAAAACAAGGGGAGCACGCGGCTACCCTCACCTTAGGCGTTCCGGGAACCATGCATGGCTTTAAGTCATATATGCTACAGGATGAAGCTGGCGAACCTGCACCCGTCCATTCTGTTGCCAGTGGTCTGGATTACCCTAGTGTGGGTCCACAGCATGCCCACCTCAAAGACAGCGGCCGAGTAAACTATGCAGCTATCAATGATGATGAAGCGATTCATGCGTTCTTCGAGCTGTCACGTCTGGAAGGGATAATCCCAGCCATCGAGTCGTCTCACGCAGTGGCGTATGCCATCAAACTCGCCAAAGAGAAAGGACCCAGCGATATTCTGGTCAACCTATCTGGTCGAGGCGACAAAGATATCGACTTCGTCGTGAAACACTACGGTAAGCAATACGGAATTGAGACTATGGTAGAAGGCTGATCCTAGCCGATTTCCACAGTAAAACCGATCGAGTCACTGCGTCAGCAAAACCCAACTTTCGATTGCTGACGCAGTTTCTATGTCGAGTCCTTTCTATCGCCTTTGTCTTATAACACTTTCCAATTAAGATAGCCGTCAGTTAACTCTGCAACCGAAGCCAAATGCGCTCTCTATTGCCACCCAACCCAAACTACACGGCTGCCTGCGACTTTATCGATTCACCGGCCATCGAGCCATGGCATCCGGTATTGGCATACATCACCCAAAAGCATCAGCTTGGCGAGAGCCGATGGCAACGGATCTCCGAGGGTGGCAATGCACTTTTTCGCGGTCAAAATGCTTCAGGTAACGGCTTAATCCTAAAGCTTGTGCCCCCCAACTGGCGGTATCAGGGGGAGGCCGAGGCCGCCGCCCTGTCGCTACTGCAAAACCAGACATCACTGGCTATCCCCTCTCTCGCCGCCTCGGGAGAGCAGGATAATTGGTTTTACGTCGTAATGAACCAACTTCCAGGGGTCTCACTGGCTGATGTATGGGGCGGTATGAACTCAGCGCACAAACTATATATTGTGCGCCAACTGGCAGACTTTATCGTTGAGTTGCACAGCTTAGATTTACCGGATGCGCATCCACTGAAACCATCATGGCATCAGTATCATCAAAAACTGTTAGATGACTGCATCGCCCGCCATACCCGCAAACAATTGGCACCACAATTAGTCGACCAGATAACTGACTATCTCGCCGCTTCACCGCCCTACTTCGATGATGATGCAACCTTCTTTATCCATATGGATCTGCACCCATGGAACCTGATGGTGGAAGAGAAAGGCAATGGTTACCAATTGAGTGGCGTGTTGGATTTTGGTGATGCCGTCATTGGTAACAGTCGATTGCTGGAACTGGCCACACCGTTGATATTTCTGTGCCAGGGAGACCCGGCATTAACCGCAACGCTACTTGAACACACTAAGGTCCTATCACGTCCGGCCGATGACACATTGCAACATGCATTGATGGCCACGTCCTTAATCAGGCCTGCCTGTGATTTTAATTTTGTTCTGAGTCAGGTCCCTGTAACAGGGCCCAGGGACAATTGGCAACAAATAGCAAAACAACTGTTTCCAATCACAGATTGAATCAGTATTAGCCATTTATAAAACCACCCATACATATATCAAAAATATAAAGACTAATTTCCTATGAATATATGCACTATATTATTTAATTCTTATTAACTCACTAGATGCATAAAAAGATAATAACGTTTAATACTCTTACGTGACCTCTAGTAACCAAATACAACTAAAACATTTTTAGTCCATTCTTTTCATATAGATACAGACTATTAAACGAATAAAAACCAGATTCTACAACTGCGTATTAAGCGTTTAAATCGTGAGTTCTCTAAAACAGCAATCAAACATTAGGTATTTCGAATTAATGGTCAAAAACCAAGCAAATGAATGCGTTTTCGTAAAAATCTAAATATTTTTCATATTTTTAAATTCAATAACTTAAACATTGTTCGTAAAGATATGTTTGCATAAAGTGCCCATCACAATTAAAGGGCATTCTTATCAAATTGTTATTTCTTTTATTCCTTTCTAGTTTGGATTTTGGTCATCAGACCAGAAATATAAAAACAGACTAGAGAGAGAACAATGAAACATTCCACATACAAAAGCGGACTGCTACTCGCTTTGCCATTGGCGTTGTCGGTTTCTTCCGCAGTAAATGCGGTCGAGCCAACCTCTGCAGCACTGTCACCGTCCTTTGAGCGCCCTCAGGACCTGTTCAAAGCCGGTCCTAAAAAGCGCTACATCATTAAGTTCAAGGAAGGGTTTACGCCTTCGATGGCGAGCACTGCTGACGCAGACGAAGCCAAACGTGTGATGAAGGATAAACTGCGCCGTTCTGGCTTTAGCGACAATGCCCGGATTCTCCGACAGATGGCCACAGGAGGCTTTGTTGTCGAAGGTTCAATGAAAGCAGGTATCAGCCCGCTATCGATGCAGCAAAACCTGATGGCCAGTGGTGAAGTTGAATACATTGAAGAGGACCGCCTGCTGCAACACTTTGCGACCCCAAGCGACCCCAGTTATAGCCAGCAGTGGCACTACTTTGAATCGACCGGAGGTATGAACCTTCCTGCAGCATGGGACCAAACCACGGGTACCGGTGTGGTCGTCGCAGTACTGGATACCGGTTACCGCCCCCACGTTGATCTAGTCAACAACCTGCTGCCAGGTTACGACATGATCTCCGACAGCTTCGTTGGTAATGACGGCAATGGGCGTGATTCCGACGCTCGTGATCCGGGGGATGCTGTTACACGGGGTGAGTGTGGTGGAGGTCAGCCAACTCAGGACCAATCTTCAAGCTGGCATGGTACACATGTGGCAGGTACCGTGGCGGCGGAAACCAATAACGGTCGGGGTGTCGCTGGTGTGGCATATAACGCCAGCGTAGTGCCTGTGCGTGTATTGGGTAAATGTGGTGGTTACACCTCTGATATCGCTGACGGCATGATATGGGCAGCAGGGGGAAGCGTCTCAGGTGTTCCCAGCAATGCTAATCCTGCGCAAGTGTTGAATTTAAGCCTCGGTGGCGGTGGTGGCTGCGACAATACCACCCAAGCCGCTATCAATACCGCTCGCAGCCTGGGAGCTACCGTGGTGGTTGCCGCCGGTAACTCCAACGCCAACGCATCTAACTACAGTCCGGCGAGTTGTAGTGGTGTGATTACCGTTGCCGCCACTAACCGCTCTGGCGGTCGCGCTTATTACTCCAACTATGGCAACGTCGTGGAGGTTGCCGCACCAGGGGGTGACGTGCGCAGTGGTGCCAGTAACGGCGTACTGTCTACACTCAACAGTGGTTCAAACGGCCCAGCAAGCGACAACTACGCCTTTTACCAAGGCACCTCGATGGCTGCGCCCCACGTAGCTGGCCTAGCAGCCCTACTCTATGCCGCAGATCCGGCAATCACGCCAAATGAGGTCGCGACAGCTATTCAGCAAACTGCGCGCTCCTTCCCGGCATCCTGCTCTGGTTGTGGTGCTGGCATTGCTGATGCTGCGGCGGCGATCGACCTGGTGCTGGGCAATGGTGGTGGCGGTGACCCCGATCCGACTGGCGGGTTTACCGAAACTAACCTCTCTGATTCTCGTCGCGGCTGGCAGTACTTTACGGTAGAGGTCCCCGCGGGTGTTGATGCGTTGAATATCGCGATCAGCGGCGGCTCCGGTGACGCTGACCTGTATGTGCGTTACGGTGCACAACCTTCCACCCGAAGCTATGACTACCGCCCTTACCTAAACGGCAATAACGAAACCGTTTCGGTCAGCGCGCCAACGTCTGGCGTCTGGCATATAGGTATTCGCGCTTATCGCGCATACAGTGGCGTGACATTGGATGTCAGTTACTAATCACTGACTGCCTGATTCTATTCAAACAGTTTCTTCCTGACACAAAAAGGCCGCTTATCGCGGCCTTTTCTTTTGAGTTAATTCGCCTTCCGGTCGGTTACTCCTCTTTCAGTACCTGTTGGTCACTGTCGATTTTCTGCTTGCGACGTAAACGGTCGCGGAATCGGGTTTTCGCCAATTGCTGCATATCTTCGGTCACATCAGTTTCATCCACGATCTCACGTCCCAGCAGGGTTTCAATCGCATCTTCGAGGGTGACGATACCGGCAGTCTGACCAAAGTGGTCTTCCACCAGGAACATATGCTCTTTACGAGAAATAAACAGATCCAAAAGCTTGAGCACAGGGATCTGCTCAGAGACACGGTGAATAGGCTGAACCAGTTCAGAAATACCCGTATCGCCTTGTCCGGCGCGAGAGGCATCAGACAAGGCTCGGTGGGTCACCATGCCGATCACATCATCTAAAGAGTCACGGTAGACAGGCATACGGCTAAAGCGCTGAGTCATATCTTCAGCCAGCGCCTCATTGACTGTCATGCTCTCATCAAAGCCGTGCACCACAGTACGTGGTGTCAGGATCTGCTGGGTGGAGTTATCACGCAGGGTAAGAATGTTGTCCACCAACTGGTTTTCCTGTTGCGCCAACACACCACGTTTAAAGCCTAATGCCGTAAACGCTTTAATCTCTTCCCGGCTGATACCACTGCCATCCTTTTTGCTAAACAGGCGGGTAATAAACGCCGACAGCCATACCAGGGGATACACCAGCTTTACTAACCAGCGGATCAAACGCGCCGAAGGGAATGCCAGCGCACGCCAATAGGTTGCACCAAGGGTTTTAGGAATAATCTCAGAAAGATAGAGGATCGCCAGGGTCAACAGCACTGCGATTAACGTTTCCCACTTGGCACCAAATACATGTGCGGCTTGGGCACCCACACCTGCGGCCCCCATGGTGTGAGCAAATGTATTCAGGATCAGGATCGACGAAATTGAATGGTCGATATTGTCCTTCACGTGTTTGAGCGCCTTGCCCTTGTTCGGCTCATTACGCAGCGCAGTTTCCATGTAGCTGGGCGTAATCGAGAGAAGAACAGCTTCGAGAATTGAACAGATAAACGAGATGCCAATGGCAATAAACAGGTATATCAGTAGTAGTGTCATACAGTGCGTTTAACGCTTCCTAGTCAACGACGGAACTCCGCCATATTAGCATTGACGTTGATATGGGCGCTAAGTTCTGTTTTCAATTTGCTGTTACAAGGTTTGTCACAAAAATACCCTCATCTCAATCTTCTCCCAAGGGGAGAAGAGGTAAACTTGAATAGTGAGGACGATTGCCAGACTTCAACTGGCTTTAGCCACCAAATAGTCCAGCATCTGGTCCAGCTCCAGCACTTTGCGGTAATCCGCCTCGGGGATCTCCAACCCGGTGCGTTTATGTACCGCAGCAACCAGTCGCATAAAATCCATCGAATCCAGATCTAACGCATCACGCAGATCTTCGTCATCCGGCACTTCATCGGCCTCGACATCAGGCGCAATGTTGATCAACTCTTCAATGATCATTTCTCTTAAAGCTACTCGTTCCATAACGCCTCCGGCTTCTGTAAACGCTTGTTGATTTCCATAAGAAAACGGCTGCCATAATGGCCATCCGTCACCCGATGATCGGCAGAAAGCGTCACCGTCATTACCCGGCTTACGGTGATTTCACCATCCACAACAACCACGTCACTTCTCGGGCAGCCTAATCCGACAATCGCTACCTGTGGCGGATAGATAACACCCAGAATAGACTCAACACCCCGGTCGCCAATACTGGTCACGGTAAAACTGGGATTATCCAGATCCGAGAACTTCAAACTGCCCTGCTTTGCTCTTTCGGTGACCGCCTGGAGTTGCTGCATCAGCGCCTCCATGCTTGATTTGTCCACCTGTCGCAGAACAGGCATCACCAGTCCACCGCCACGCAGATTAACGGCATTGGCCATATCGACTACCTCAGAGGGCACAAACTGGCCATCCCTGTAATGGCCATTCAACTGAGGGAATTTGATCAGGGCACGCGCAATAAGGCTTAACAGCGGAGCGATCAGCAAGGTTCGTTTAAGCGGCTCAACATCTGCATTTCGCTCGGCAAGATGTTGCTCAAGCTTGCTGATATCCAACGTATGACTGAGATAGTAATGGGGGATCTCTCGCTTAGATCGCGTGACAGTGGCTGAAATCGCCTCTCGCATCATTGCCGGGTCAAATCCGGATTGAGCCACGGCTTTTGCGGGAACAGACTCGGTCGTTTTCTCAGAAGATGGTGAGTCAGTTGCACTCACAGAACTCACACCACCTATCGCCAATAGCCCCTCAACATCCACCAGGGTGATAGCCCCGCCAGGCCCAGTACCCTTGATATCAGATAGCAAGATACCGCTTTTGGCCGCCAGTTTACGCGCCGCAGGCGTAGCAGGCTGAAAGTCTGCCGTTGCTACTGCAGTGTTAGGCGCTCGCGGTGCGATAGGCTTTGCTGGAACTTTAGCTGGAGGTGCATCCGGCGCTACCGATGTATCAAGGTCCGGCGCTGTTTCTCTTTTCTGATCAACTGTCGTTGCCGATGTAATCTCTTCTCCGGGCTCTGCCAGCATAGCGATCGGCTGCCCTACCGGGGTCTGTTCGCCCACCTGCACCAGCAACTGCGCAATTGCCCCTTCATCAAAGGCATCCAGCTCGATGGCACCTTTATGCGTCTCGATCACCGCTATGGGATCACCGCGCTTAACCTCGTCACCAACTTTAACTTGCCACTCGGTCAAGACGCCCTGCTCCATATCAGAGCCAAATGACGGCATGGTGATCTCTTTCATACGCTTGGCTCCTTTACTTAATACTCAGTTCTCTATGGCTTGCAGGTTGAGCGGACAGATTATTTCGGCTCAACTAACTGACGCGCAGCCGCCACTATTTGATCCACCTGAGGCAGTGCCGCTTGCTCAAGATGCGCAGGATAAGGAATTGGCACTTCTGCACTGCATACTCGCGCGATAGGCGCATCCAATGACCAGAACCCCAGTTCGGCAACCATCGCCGAGATCTCTGCAGCCATACCGCCGGTTTTCCAGGATTCATCGACAATCAACATGCGATGAGTTTTGGCGACTGATGTCAGCAGCGTATCGCTGTCGATAGGACGCAGGCAGCGCAGGTCCAGCACTTCCGCATCGATACCAAGCTTTGCCAACTGCTCTGCCGCCGCCAGGCTTTTACCCAAGTTCACGCCCCAACAAACAATGGTCAGGTCGTGGCCGACACGTCTGATCACCGCCTGCTCCATAGGCGCAATAGTGTCGCGCTCAGGCAACGCCTGTTCTTCGTTGTAGAGCATCACATGCTCAAACAGGATCACAGGGTCGGGATCTTCCAACGCCATCTCCAACATGTAGCGAGCATCACCCACCGTGCCGGGATAGAGCACTTTCAAACCTGGGATATGGGCGTACCAGCCCTCAAAACTGTGGGAGTGTTGCGCCGCTAACTGCTTACCAGCGCCACACGCCATCCGAATGACCACCGGCACGCTGATCTGACCGCCCGACATATGTCTGAGCGTCGCTGCGTTATTGACGATCTGGTCCAGCGCCAGCAGGCTGAAGTTAACCGTCATCACCTCAACAATGGGCCGCATACCACCCATGGCAGCGCCTATGCCAGCTCCCACAAATCCGGATTCTGCCAACGGCGTATCAATCACTCTTTCCGGGCCAAATTCGTCAATCATCCCTTTAGACACGGCATAACAACCACCGTAGCGGCCGACATCTTCACCCATCAGGAACACGCGGCTGTCAGCGCGCATCGCTTCAACCATGGCATCATGGATCGCTGTTCGAAAACTTAACTCAGCCATCAGCCTGCCTCCCCTTTCACTGCCGTCTGTACCGCGGGTGTATACACGTGTTCCAACAGTGCTGACTCAGCCTCCCACTCAGCCTGTTCTGCTGCGATTTCAGCCTGTTCAATCTCCTTATCTACCGCCTGCTCCATTTCAGTTATCTGTATCTGCTCAATCAGCTCATTAGCCAGCAGCCACTCCCGCAATTGCACTATCGGCCCTTTTGACCGCCACTGAGCGATCTCGTCGTTGCTGCGATAAAGCTGGGTATCGAACATCGAGTGGCCTTTAAAGCGGTAGGTCTGGCACTCGATAAACTGCGGAGCGCCGGTATTGCGAATGGCGTTGCAGGCCACCTTAGCCGCCGCTTCTACGTCTACCACGTTCATGCCATCCACCACCTGTGCCGTAACGCCGTAACTGGCCGCTTTGCGGTAGATATTGGGCTCTGATTCCTCAATGTTGAGTGGTGTCCCCATGGCGTAGCGGTTGTTCTCACATACAAACAGTACCGGCAGTTGCCACAATGCCGACAGATTCAGACTTTCGTGGAACTCCCCTTCAGCCACTGCACCTTCGCCAAAAAAGCACACCGTAATTTGATTGCGGCCAGACAGCTTATCCGCCAGAGCCAAGCCCACAGCGATCGGCAAACCTCCGGCAACAATGGCATTGCCACCATAAAACCGGGTTTTCACATCAAACAGGTGCATCGAACCACCACGGCCGCGACTGCATCCCGTCACCTTGCCATACATCTCCGCCATCACGGCGTTCATATCAACACCACGGGCCAGGGCATGGCCATGCTCACGATAGGTCGCCACCACGGCATCCGCGGGTGTCAGCGCCTGCATCACACCCACAGCAATCGCTTCTTCACCATCGTACAGATGCATAAAGCCACGTATTTTCTGCTGCTGATAAAGCTGGGCGCAGCGCTCCTCGAAGCGGCGGATTCGGATCATCTGCTGCAGCAAAAACAGCAGATGTGGGGTGCTGATATGTAGCTTGCCATTGCTCATGATTCATCACTCTCCAGCGTTGAAATATCGCCTTCCGGCAGCCCCAACTCCCGCGCCTTCAGCAATCGACGCATGATCTTGCCACTGCGGGTTTTCGGCAGGTTCTCGCGGAACAGGATCTCTCTGGGCGCGACGGCCGCACCCAGCCGTTTTCTGGCATGGGCCATCAGCGACTTGGTCAAGGCTTCATCAGGCGCATTTCCGGGTTTAAGGGCGACATAGGCTTTCACCAACTGGCCTGCAGTTTCATCAGGCACACCGATCACGCCAACTTCAGCCACAGAGGGGTGTTCCATCAGAGTGCTTTCCACTTCGAATGGGCCGATCAAATGACCGGAGGATTTGATCACGTCGTCAGCACGACCGACAAACCAGAAGTAACCGTCTTCGTCGCGCATCGCCAGATCTCCTGACAGATACCAGCCATCAACAAAACATTTGTCATATCGGGCCTGCTCGTTGAGATAACCACGAAACATAGAAGGCCAACCCGGTTTCAGTGCCAGCTCGCCGACCTTGTTGTTTTCACCGATGGGCGTGACGTGACCATCTTCATGTCGCTCCACCACGGCTGCGGTAACGCCGGGCATGGGTTGCCCCATAGAGCCGGGACGAACGGGCTCAGAAGCAAAGTTAGCGATCATGATCCCGCCGGTTTCGCTCTGCCACCAGTTGTCATGGAACGGCATGCCGAAGGTTTGCTGACTCCAACGAACAGCTTCAGGGTTCAAGGGCTCGCCCACCGAGGCCATAAACTGCAACGCAGAAAGGTCGTATTGTTCGACCAACTCAGCCCCCGCTTTCATCAACATGCGAATAGCCGTGGGCGCCGTGTACCAGATATTGACCTTGTGCTCCGCCAGCACCTGATACCAGTGCTCAGCATCAAACTCCTGCTCATCAATAATTAGAGTGGTGCGATGGCAAAGGGGCGAGATAATGCCGTAGGAGGTGCCAGTGACCCAGCCCGGATCGGCGGTACACCAGAACACCATCTCTGGTCGCAGGTCCAGTGCAAAACAGCCCGATAACTTGTGATAGGCCACAGCAGCATGCACATGCATCACACCCTTGGGTTTACCCGTGGTACCCGAAGTAAAGTGCAACAAGGCCAGCTGTTCATCATCACAGGCACGCACCGGAAAATCTGGGTCCGCCTCTGCCATGGCGCTGTCGAGGTCAATACAGTTGTCGGGCAGTTCGCCTTTAATGCCATATAGCAGCACATGTTTCAGCCCCGGCATTTCCTCCCGCCAAGGCAGCACTTTCTTCTTGTATAACGCATGGCTGGTAACCAGCACGCGGGCATCACCAATGGTCATGCGAGCTTTAACTGGCTCTGGGCCAAACGCAGAAAACAGCGGCGAGAACACAGCGCCAAACTTCAATGAACCCAGCACCGCATAATACAGTTGAGGCACACGGCCACAGAGGCCAAACACGGTATCCCCCACTTCGACACCCAGCCGGCCTAACACGCTGCTGAATCTCGCCGTCTGCTGTTTAAGTTTCAGATAGCTGATATCCAACACCTGGCTGGATTTACCCAACCAGCGCAGCGCGGTCTGCTCGCCGTGGCCCTCATCGACATGGCGGTCCACCGCCTCGTAGCCAATGTTAATACCGCCGGGCAGCGTGGCGATCGCATCCTTCGCCTGCTGCCAATCAAACTGGGCATAACACTCGGTGTAATTGGTGAGATTGTGCTGGTGAACACCAGCTCCGGATTTGTTTATCTGTTCGGTAGCCATGACATTTTCCCCACGCAGGAAGCAGCCGGGCCATGACACTCGTAGATACGGCATGATGGTATATTGCTGGTAAGTCAGCGGTTGGAAAAGGCTGATGGAATGGCCGCCGACTCATCCATCTTGTCTGGTGGCACGACCAGTTAACTGTTACCTCTAGCCTAGTTCACCGCCTCGGGGTTTTCTTGTACAGAAATTGACCTGCGGCAAGAGTGTGGGTGATTTGGTTTAGAGGAATTAATTTTAGATATTTGGGTGCGGGATAGAGGTGTTTTCAATACTGCCAAAAGACCCCTCATCTCAATCTTCTCCCCATGGGAGAAGAGGCGAAAAGCCTGCGCCCTCCAGGCGATTAGACAAAGCCAACTCCCCTCTCCTCAGGGAGATTAGTCTGCACTGCCCCCTCTCCTTGGGGAGAGGGCTAGGGTGAGGGGTATCTAGACAAAAGCCCCCCTAATCTCAGTCTTCTCCCCATGGGAGAAGAGGGGAAAAGCCTGCGCCCTCCAGGCGATTAGACAAAGCAATCTCCCCTCTCCTCGGGGAGACTAATCCGAAATATCCCCTCTCCAGGGGGAGAGGGCTAGGGTGAGGGGTCTTCTACTCTGTAGTGCTCTAGTCAAACACCCTGTAGCGACACCAACTCACATACTCTAGAATGCTTGTCGTATTCGGAGCTTATAACTTTTCAGCTCCAAAAAACCGAGCTAAAACGGAACTCTCCTTTGAAAAAGATCGCGCTGTTTGTCGATGTACAGAACATCTATTACACCTGTCGTCAGGCCTATGGCCGCCAGTTTGATTACCGCAAACTATGGCAACGGTTAGGCTATGAAGGTGATATCGTCACCGCCAACGCTTATGCGATCGACCGCGGCGATGACCAGCAGCGTAAATTCCAGGATGCACTGCGCCATATCGGTTTTGAAGTAAAACTTAAGCCCTTTATCCAGCGGTCCGACGGCTCTGCCAAAGGTGACTGGGATGTGGGCATTACCATTGATGTGATGGAAGCGGCCAGCGACGTGGACACCGTGATCCTGCTCTCCGGTGACGGCGATTTTGATCTGCTGCTTAAACGGATAAACGAAAAGTACGGTGTAACAACACAGGTATATGGCGTGCCAGCGCTGACAGCGAAATCGCTGGTGGATAGTGCGAATCAGTTTTATGGGATTGAAGAAGACCTACTGAAATAATATATAAGGAGCATAAGTTGTATTAAACCAAAATCAATCATAAATATGGTTTATTATTCTAACAATCACTTTATCATTGAAACTAGAAATTTTATTTCCTGTTAAATCACAGCTACTGTAATCCACTAATTCAGTCAACCTATGTTTCAACCTATCTCTATGGAGATCCGTTGAATTTTCGAGGACACTAAGTAAAAAACCTAAAAACAGTTGCTTACGAAGATCAGATTCCTCACCGCACCTGATTTTCCCTCCTCCTAAAACAGGGAAGCCATCAGCGATCCATATGCTATCTTTATAGTTCTTATCTTTATCAGTCAAATAATCCGCCCAAAGATTAGAGGCAATACTGGAATCATAAAGGTAAAGCCTGCTAGCGATAAGATACAAAAGCCTGAAGTAAAGATAATCAGATTTATTCCAAAAATAAGGCCTACCGTTATCATCTAGGAGAGGAAAAAAAGCAACATTACTATCTTCTTTAAGAACACTAAGAGCGAAGTTGCTAGTTAAATCAATCAGGTGACCGTTAGATATCATTTCTTTTAGATTCAACGCTCTTACACTTGAAAGTATTGGGTATCTAGAAATACGATTAGACGAAGACCAAAGAGAAATTAATGCATGCAACCTATACCGTCTTTCGACATTGCTAAAGTTGAGCTTTGATATTGGGGAGCGTAGGAACAACGATACATGTTTCGGTGTTACGTACTCATTCTCAAGTATTCTTTTGGATAGTCCTTGATTAATAATATATAAATTTTGATAATTACTATCATGGTTTCTCGAAACAGTTCGTCTGCTTTTTAAATAATCAACAAATAGATTAAGGTAATCGACACAGTCAGATGCAGAAGTATAATAGCAATCCTCTCTAGCTTTGATAGCACTACTGTTCTCATTGCTATTTAAGCTCAACAGAGTCCTCACTAAATACTCTAAATACAGTTTTTCATTCTTTAACAGAGATTTTTTATCAAGCCTTATCTTAGTCTCATTTAAAATGTCAATTATCAAATCTTGATTAATATTTACAGATGGTTCAAATAAAATATCCCCTTTATAATCAATAATTGAAGAATAATTATCCACCACCCAAATTGAAAATACTTTCGATGTCTTTTTATTACATGCTTTTATGCCTAAAAACGAGCTTCCGTCACCATAAGGATGTCTATAGAATAAACTTAAAAAATCATCGTAGAAAGAAGGTGATTTTAAGTTTAGCGAAAGTTTATCTGAGCACGGCTCTCCCGAATGCAAATATACATCTTGATACTTAACCAGAGGTATTGGGGTGGCAAAGCAACTGAATACCGACGATATTACAATCAAGATAGTAACAATCAACATCTTAAACATGCTCATAAATTATCCTATCCCTAGAAAAATAAAATCCAATATTAATCATAAATTGGATAGGGCTCCAAATATCTACAACACTCCTTGAGCTGCAATACTGCAATCTTTTTCTCGGTAAATTGTGCCCTATTCGAATATTCGTAAAGCAGATCTGCTGGCCTAAGCTTGGATTTTTGAAGCGCGCCTACCTTTCTTTTCTGCTCTTTCAATGACAAATACAACTCTTCCCCGGCAGCAACTTCAATTGGAAAATCAAGATCTGGCGTGTAAGCTTTTTCTGGCCAGACAACTCTTACCCTGTATTTTCCTTCAGGTAGGTATATGTTTGTATATGCGCCTGCAGGCAGAGGCGTGACCATATCACGCTCAACATATATTTGTGGTACCCACTCCGTTGAACGATCCGTTTTCATTCGGAAGATGTAAAGCGTGCCACTTCCATCTGGCGACGGAGGAGCCGGAGAGTATGCAGGAGCATCATCAGGAATAGTGGATGCACATCCTGACAGAGTTGCGATCAAAAACAGAACAGTAAAAAACTTCATACCGCTTGTTAGCCTCGAACATCGGTTGTTTGGGGTTTTCTGCCAGAGCCGAAAAGTACTACGACTGAGGTAGCTCAGCAGTGTGGTTGATTAACTCTCTCTATCACCCCACCGCTTAATCAAGCCAATCAAGCAGCGGGATGGTTTATACAGGTTTACTTCTTCTGTACCGGCCTAAACCAGTGGGCCCAGCCAACAAATGCGCTGGCGCCGCGGGTTTGGATCCAGACTTTACCTTTACCGCTAAAGCGGCAGACAAAACCTTCGCCAGAGAAGAACAGGGATTTATAGCCGCCCACCTTGGTGACTTTGTAATCCAGCCCTTCGGTAAAGGCGACGATATTGCCGGTATCCACTACGTAGTCGTCTTCAACGTCGATTTCAATCACGGCACCGTAGCTGTTAAAGAACAGATCGCCGGTACCTTTGGCGCGGATCAGGAACAGGCTCTCACCTGAGAAGAAGCCTTTCACCAGCCCCTGCCATTTACTCTCGATCTCGATGTCCGGGCCACAGGCAACAAAGGCGCCGTTTTGCAGATAGATGGTGTCGTCTTCCAGATAGCGGTGGCACAGGTCGCCCGGCGTACCCGGTGCTATGCCCACTTCACCATCGACACCTTCAGCAGTGAACTCGTTGATAAAGATGCTTTCACTGGTCAGCAGACGGCTCAAGCCGCCACGCATCTTAGTTTTCATCTTCATATTGGTGTCCATGGTCGCCATGGCGGAGGCTTCCACTTTCAGCATTTTCCCGGCAGGCACCTGCACGGTCACAAAGCCATAATCAGGCTTGCCGACCATCTCAAAGGCATAGCCTTTATGTTCAGTAGGTAGGGTTTGAGTCGCAGGCATTTCGCTGTTCTCTTCCATTGTTAAATCGCTCATGCTCTGCTCCTTAGGCTTTTCGCGCACGTAGTGACGGCGTCAGGGCGTTACCAAAACTTGAGGTGTTGTGGCTTTGGCACCAAACCGTGCCTGTTCCCTTAAACTTACACACCAAACCTTCGCCACCCAGCCAGGAGTGCAGCCAGCTCTTACCGGCCTTGGTAATGCTGAAGTCCAGCGTTTCATCGAAGGCGACGATGTGGCCAGAATCGACAATGTATTCACCGTCTACCTGCACCGGATAGATAGCGCCAAACGATGACACGATAATTTTGCCCGAGCCTTTCAGATTCAGCCAAAGCACGCCTTCGCCAGAAAACAGCGATTTAAAGCCCTGCCAGCCCAGGTCCACTTCAATGCCGCTGTCGCTGGCCAGGTAAGAGCCGCTCTGTACGATCAGGTTGTCGTTATCCAGCTCCATGGTCATCATGTCGCCAGCCAAATCTGTACCAAAAAAGATGGTGCCCTGCTCGCCTTTGGGTTCAAAGTGGTTAAGGAACAGTGACTCGCCGCCAAGCAAACGCTTGGCTGCTTTAAACAAACCGCCCGAGTTCTTTTTGTGGGTGGTTGTGGTGATATCCATGTTGCCACTCATGGCGATCATGGCGCCCGCTTCTGCCGTGATGGTTTCACCTGCCTGCAAGGTCACTTTTGCCGCCGTATTACCGGGGCGATGGGTCAATTCAATATCCATTATTTGCTCCTGATATCGCCCGATTAACGGAATTTAGGGTTAAGCCAGCTGGAGAGACCAGACAGGCTGCGGGTTTGTACGATAATCTTGCCTTTGCCCTGAACGCGGGTTACTAGTCCTTCACCACCGAAGAAGCTGGAGAAAATGCCACCCGCCAGTTGCAACTTGAGTTTGATACCCGGCTCATATGCAACCAGATGCGAGGTATCCACGATGTATTCGCCATCAATCTCTTTTTCTACCAATGCGCCATAGGCGCCGTAGAACACTTTTCCGGTACCTTTCACGGTCAGTTTAAACAGACCTTCGCGGGCAATAAACGAAACCAGGCCCGCCCAACGTAGACCAAGCTCAACACCATCGGAAGATGCCAAATAGGCACCCGGTTGCAGATGAAACTCTTCGTTGTTCAGCTCTACACAACGGATCTCACCGGGTACAGGCTGTACCAGGGTTACACGCTTGCTGGCGTTGGTATTGTTTGTAAAACGACTGACAAACAGGGTTTCACCACCCAAAAACTTCTTCAGCAGCCCCCTGAAAAAGCCGCCATTAAAGGTAGCGGTCAGATCGAGGTCGGCGTCCATGCTGCTCATGGCATCCGACTCGCTCACTATGGTTTCACCCGGCTCTAAATCGACATCGATATAAGAAAACGCCTGGGAGCCTTTTATCTCAGCTTTCATTCCATTTTCCTTGTGCTTATGCGGTGAAAAGGTCACCACAAAAAATCAAAAAATTTCTAACGGCCCGCGGCTAACACGGTTTCAGCTTCTGCAGCCTGCTCGTCTTCATACAGACCTTCTTCATACAGATCATCTTGCGCATCTGGAGCATCTTGCTCACCTTCAATCACAAACGCTTCCACACTGGCTTTGAGTTCGGCAAAGGGTTGTGACAGATCTCGATACTCGATACTTTCATCTGCGTCACGGTGATTTAGCGCGGTAATGCGCTCATCAGTTGTCGGATGCGAGCTTAAAAAGCCCATGGCCGTGGTGAGCCAGGCTTGGGTTTCTTCATCACCCAGTTCGGCCAGCTTTTCCTGCTCTTTGGCACGCATTTTTTCGAAGAACCGTGCTAGTCCGGTGGGATCAATGCGCGCTTTTACCAGCAGCTCGTGGCTCAACTCATCGGCTTCTGTTTCAAAATCCCGCGAATAGCCCTGGCTGATCAGCAGCGGCGCGGCATCGGCGACAACAGCCAACACCCCAGAGACATCACCGACCAGTGCGCTCACCGCCACATAGATGCCAGCCCGGGAGATCACGCCGCGAATACCATGACGCTCACGAACATGGGTGATCTCATGGCCGACGACGCCCAATAGCTCTGCAGCATCATCGGCGGCAAGTATCAGCCCGGAGTTAAGCACCACAATGCCACCCGGCAGCGCAAACGCATTCAGACTGCCGTCGTTGACAATATAAAAACGGTAATCGAAGCGCCGGTTTGGCAATACATCAATGAGCGGCGAGATCAGCGGTTGCATCAGTCGCTCGGACTGCTCTTCATCCATCAATTCGGCACCGATCTGATACTGGGCAAAACTGGACTCACCCAACTGCTGTTCCCATTCCACAGGTACCTGCTCGGCGATCACCGCGCTGGCGCGATGCAAATTCATCATCGCAGCGATGGGCACAGCCAGAATGAGCAACAGCACAACCACTAACAGTGACCAGTTAAAAACATGCTTGTTACGGGCACCGCGCATCTTTGTTGCCAGGTGCGGGTACTGCTTGAAGTGTGGGTCTTTGAGGACCGATTTATCCGAGGTGTAGAAGCGCCAATCAGGCCGCGCAGGGTGAGTGAAAAACACCAGGCGATCACTGGCACCGCCCTGCTCCATGGTCAGTTCATTGAGGCTTAATTCAATCTGCTGATCGGCGATAGTAAAGATCAGGTGCGAGCGCCCTACCCGCAATTGGCCAGATGCTTTGCCCTTGGGCAGCGACGAGTGAACACCATGGCATGGATAAAGAGAGGGTTCAGACATTGAACGGCGTATTCCCTGTGTTAGTTAAATCACAACGCCTGACGACAACCGGACAGGTTGCAGAGTTTATGTCCGGCAAGGTCACTGCAAGCGCTATTGAAAAATCCCTTAAACTTCAATCAGTAAATCTCAGTCTTTACCTTGAACAGCGCATTATAAGCAGGCCGATAAGGCCACAACCTTGACCAATGTCCAGTTTCTGAGGTTACAAAAAAACCAAATAGTAACCAGAGGTGAATGATTGAGTATCACCTGGTTTTCTCGCCCCAACATAAGTAAATAATCCACCTGCATAGCAGGTGGCTTTGCTTTTGGGCACCCTATAAGGGTGCTTTTCTGCTTTAACTAACTCCTAA